>NZ_JBCNBW010000001.1:0-74737 GCF_050478865.1 Aeribacillus pallidus
CATGCCGGGCGCACAAGAAAATCCCCTGCCCTTCAATGAGGGACAGGGGATTAATATTAATACCTGGATATACTTCGTATATTAATGTTAACAAAATTAGACCTTATTTTATTAAATATCCTATTATAGAGAGACAGTTCTTCATTCGAATGATTCGTCCTTCTTTTCTGTCCTAATAATTTTGCTCTGATGATGTTTTCTCTTCGAGAGCAGTAGAAACAGGTTTAATGATGTCTTCTTTTGATACATTTCCAATCACTTCAACTATAATTTCATTTCCATGTACGATAATCAGCGCTGGATATTCATCAATATCAAATCTCTCTTTCACTTCATGCTCTTTTCCGGGACTAATGACTACCATATTTTTAAATACTTCAGGATATTCTTTTTTTAACTCAATTAATGCATCATAGTATGAGACTTCATTTTTATAATCCGACTCATTTGAAAAGAAGAAAACTTGATTCTCATCCATCAATTCTTTTTCAGAAGGGGTTTCGTGCACACAACCGTTTAACAAGAGAAGGGAGATAAGAAGAAAAAAAGATCTGCCTCTCATACGTGGCGCCTCGCTTTATGGAATGATGATTGTAAAATTATTACTTCTTTTTTTGCTATTTTATCACATATACATGTACAAACACGGCTTGTAAATTAAATGTTACACAATTGAAACATAGAAGGTGGGCCTTAAGGGAAGTGATTCGATGAAAACGTATGTAGTATTATTAATTCATATGATAATTTGGAGTGGTTTTTCATTAGCTATTTGGTTGTCCCCAGATGATCATAAGGAATATAAATTATTAATGCTTTTGGTTTTTATTTACATCAGTGTTATCGTGGCCAACCGTTTTTTTTATTCCCTCCGACGCTCGATTGTGGTTACCGTGCTTAGCTTTGGATGTTATTTCGGAATTTATTCTTTTTTGTAATGTTCAAATCCAAAGAGAAAGGCTGACGAACCCAAGGTTTCGTCAGCCTTTGTTCCTTTTATTTCGTTTATTTTTTTCGAGTTGTTTTCATTTCTTCATTAAAAGATGTTATTAAAGAAACGACAATCATTAACATAATAACCGTAAACGGTAATGCCGCGATAATTGAAGCACGTTGTAATGCAGCTAAACCACCATTCCATAAAAGGATGGCAGCAGTAGCTGATTGAATAATACCCCAAACGAATTTCACTTGGTTTGATGGATTTAAACTTCCATTTGTTGTTTGCATACCAAGAACGAACGTAGCCGAGTCAGCTGATGTAATAAAGAAAGTACTAATTAATACAATGGCTATGGCAGATAAAAGGGTAGTTAATGGGAAATTTTCGAATACAGTAAACAAGGCAATTTCAACGCCTTTATTTGACATGACTTCCATAATATTTTTTCCAATGAAATGTTCTAAGTAAATACCAGTACCACCGAATACTGCAAACCATAGCATACCAAAAATGGTTGGTACAGCTAATACCCCAATGACAAATTCACGAACAGTACGTCCACGAGATACACGGGCAATGAATGATCCAACAAATGGTGCCCATGCAATCCACCATGCCCAATAGAAAATGGTCCAATCTTGGAACCACGTAATATCTTGTTCAAACGGTGCTAACCGGAAGCTCATAGAAGGTAAATTTTGTAAGTATTGGCCGATGGTAGATGTGAAGACATCCATAATAAAGTTTGTTGGTCCAACAAAGAGTAAAAAGAGCATGAGTAATATCGCTAAGAAAATGTTAATATTACTTAAATATTTAATTCCACGGTTTAATCCTGTTTGAGCTGAAAGCATAAATAAGACAGTAACAACAGCCACAATCATCAATTGTGTACCGATCGTATTTGAAACACCATCAAACAAATAAGAAATTCCCCCACCGATTTGGATCGCTCCTAATCCTAAGGAAGTTGCTACCCCAAAGACGGTCGCAAACACGGCAATAAAATTAATAAAAACGCCTAAACCACCGTCAGCACGGTCACCTAAAATCGGTCTTAGCGTGGAACTAATGACACCCGGTGAATGTTTACGGAATTGGGTGTAGGCTAAAGAAAGTGCAACAACCGTATATATCGCCCAAGGATGTAAGCCCCAATGGAAGTATGAATAGCGCATAGCTGCTCGAGCAGCTTCGTTCGTTTGTCCTTCAACAAACGGTGGAGAATAATAATGATACAATGGTTCAGCTACGCCCCAGAATACTAAACCAATCCCCATTCCAGCGCTAAAGAGCATCGCAAACCATGTTAAGAAGTTGTACTCTGGCTCCTCATTGTCTTTCCCCAAACGAATGTTCCCATACTTTGAGAATATTAAAATGAAGGCAAAAACTAAAAAGATGGATGCGGATAATAGATAAAACCACCCAAATTTTTCTAAAATGAAAGAGTGAACTTTTGTAGTAATTGTATCTAAATTTAACGTTGGAAATTTATCTTTTGGTAGAAGTCCCCAAATAATAAACAATACTGTAACAATGACAGAAACGAAAAACACTGGGGTTACCTTCTTCATCAAATCTCCCCTTTCAATATGAAATTTTTTGTTTGAATGGATAAATTCGGTTCTTTTTCTAGATAAAAAATCAGTATAATAAATTGAGCCAATATCGTTTGAAAAAGACAATGAGCGCTTATGACAAATGGGTGTTGGGGCATACGGTTTACTACGTTACCATCTTTAGCTATTTTCGTAAAGGAAGGAGAATCCCTATGAATAAGATCATTATAGGTACCATGTTGTTACTACTGATTACTGCATGCTCCCATACGTATACTGAGACAACCGATTCACCGCCTTCATATAAATACCCTGAACAAAAGGAAACTAAACATGAAAATGAGGGAAAAATTGAAAATAATGAAGAAAATGAGAAAGATGTTTTGAATATGCATGAGGAAGAAAAGGAAGTCCCACTTGTTCCACTCTACCGTGTAGATGAACATTCATGGACAATCGTTCCTATCGCGGATGCGAATGAAAAAGTTGTTCTATTGACAATCGATGATGCGCCTGATCAATATACGTTAGAAATGGCCAACATTCTTAAAGAGCTCGATGTCAAAGCGATCTTTTTCGTCAATGGTCATTTTTTAGATACGGAGGAAGAACAAAATGTTTTAAAAGAAATACACCAGTTAGGTTTTGAAATCGGAAATCATACGTACAGTCATTCCATGTTAAGTAAACTCTCTCCTGAAAAACAGAAAGAAGAGATTGTTCGGTTAAATGATTTGATCGAAAATATTATCGGTGAACGCCCGAAATTTTTCCGGGCACCATTTGGGGTGAATACAGAAATTAGTAAGGAGATTGTAAGGCAAGAAGGAATGCAGTTGATGAATTGGACGTACGGGTACGATTGGGAAAAGGAGTATCGAACGAAAGAAGCGTTGGAACACATTATGGTAGACACACCATTGTTGCGGAATGGAGCTAACCTCTTAATGCACGACCGGGAGTGGACAAAAGAAGCTTTACGTAACATCGTTCTTGGCTTACAAGAAAAAGGATATGAAATAATAGATCCGGCACTGATTGCCACACCACAACCCAATCAATAGAAGCAAATGTAAAAGGTACAGGACATATGCCTGTACCTTTTATTTCTTTCTTTTCTTTTTTTCGAGTGAAAAGTCCATTAACCGACCGTTAAACAAAGTAACTTTCCCTTTTAGTTTCGGTCCAAATGATTTACAAAACTCGTTCGCTTTCCCTTTGTCACCATGAGTAGATTGGGGATGGAGCTGAATGTAAAGAGAAGAATCGTCCCAAAATAGAAAGATCCCCCAATAATGACGTTCAAACCCTCGTAAAAAAATTTCATGCTCGTTTACTTCTTCTATTTGATAAGGAAAAGCTGCTTCTTCGTATGCCCATCCTAGCTGAGCACCTGTTCTTTTCATTTGTTCCTTATATTCATCAAATAATGTGATCACCTTCTCTTTTGTTATTGGCAGATGATCGGGTACATCGATTCTTGCTCGTTCCATTTGTGTACCTCCTCTCAATAAATAACTAGTCCACATATATGCAGCAATACCGATAATTAGAACAAAAAAAATTAAATGTGACATACAATTTGGGGTTGAAAAATCAAAAGTGTTATATTATTATCTAATTAAGCAAACAAATAAAACGCTTACTTCACTATTTTTGTGAAAGGGAGTATGGAGATGGGAACAATCGTATGTCAAACTTGCAACGCAACCATTGATCATTTTGAAGATGAGAAAGTAACGGTTCTTTATTCTACTTGTTGCGGTTGCAACGAAGAGTCCACGGATGAAGAGTAATATATAAACGGTCTTTAAGGGGAATATGTGTGCTGCTAATAGATAAACGGATGAAACTGTCCTTGAGAGAGGACAGTTTTTTCTTGTTGAGCTATATAATCATGTCATACTTATACACGTATAAATAAAATAACAATGAGGACAAGCCTCATTGTTATTTTATCGCTCTATGTTCTTTGATGACGCGTAATGTTTTTAATTCGAAATCTTCCGGACCTTGAACCGGTAAACCGACTTCTAAGTTTTTCTTAATGTAACGTAAGTTCTCTTCTGTAATAATTTCTCCAGGAATAAAAATAGGAATTCCTGGTGGATAGACCATGATAAATTCGGCGATAATGCGACCAACCGATTTTTCAAACGGCACCACTTCCGTATCGGAATAAAAGGCCTCCCGTGGAGATAGGGCTAAAAGTGGAATATCTGGTAGCATTACATTAGCTGAAACTTCATTGGCTAAGTGCTTGAATGTATCGGAAAGCTTTTGTAGTGCTTCCACAAGGATAGTTGCTTCCCGTTCGGTATCACCAGGTGTTACAATGCAGAGAATATTATATAAATCGGAGAGCTCAACTTCAATGTTATATACTTCTCTCAGCCATTTTTCTGCATCATAACCAGTAATCCCTAAATCTTTCACGGAGATAATAAGCTTTGTAGGATCCATATCATAGGCGGCATTTGTTCCTAAAATTTCTTCGCCTACACAGTACAAATGTTCAATATTGTTAACTTCATTCCGAATCCACTGGGCTAACCGAATCGTTTGGTCTAACATGCTTTTTCCTTCGGTAGCCAAACGTTTACGGGCGACATCTAAAGAAGCCAGTAATAAATACGATGTCGAAGTCGTTGTGAGCATGCTTAAAATCGTTTGGACTCGTTTAGCTGACACGAGACCTTCTCGAACGTTTAAAATGGAGCTTTGTGTCATCGATCCACCTAATTTATGCACACTAGTTGCGGCCATATCTGCTCCTGCTTGCATGGCCGATAGCGGAAGATCATCATGGAAATGAATGTGTACACCATGTGCTTCATCAACTAAGACTGGAACGTTGTAAGAATGGGCGATATCGACGATTTTTTTCAAATCGGCAGATACACCAAAATACGTTGGATTGATAACTAAAACCCCTTTGGCATCAGGGTGTTGTTTCAATGCTTTTTCAACAGCATCGGTAGAAATCCCATGGGAAATTCCTAACCGGTCATCAATTTCCGGATGAATAAAAATAGGCGTTGCACCTGAAAAAACAATTGCTGACATGACTGATTTATGCACATTCCGAGGGACAATTATTTTATCTCCAGGACCACAAACAGACATGACCATTGTCATGATTGCACCACTTGTGCCTTGGACGGAAAAGAATGTAAAGTCAGCACCAAAGGCTTTAGCAGCTAAGTCTTGTGCCTTTTTAATGATTCCTTTCGGTTGGTGCAAATCGTCTAATGGCGCGATATTAATTAAGTCGATAGACAATGCGTTTTCACCGATGAATTGCCGAAACTCAGGGTCCATTCCAGTTCCTTTTTTATGTCCTGGAATATGAAATTGTATCGGATTCTTTTTAGCATGTTCTTTTAACCCAGTAAATAGTGGCGTTTCAAATTGTGACAATTCATTTCACACCTCTTTATATGTTAAAATCAAATTTATCCCAACTTAACGGGCAGTAACTTTCAGTGGGTGGATGAAGGTCCCCACTGATGAAAGTTAAACTTTATGCAAATAGACGATTAAACATAAAACAAATGCATTATAGCACTTATATTATCCGTTTGGAAAGGGGAAAATTTGCTACTTCAATAGTTTTTTTAAGAAAAGGATTTTTATCTTGAATAGAGAAGTAATGGGGGAAAAGATAGGAGGAGTGAGCACGATGAATTTTGAAACACGAGTCACGAAATTATTGAATATTCAATATCCAATCATTCAAGGAGGCTTAGCTCATTTAGCCTATTCAGAATTAGCCGCAGCGGTTTCCAATGCTGGGGGACTTGGACAAATCACAGCCATGTCCTTACCAAGTCCAGAAGATTTGCGGGAGGAAATTAAAAAAGTGAGACAATTAACGGATAAACCGTTTGGAGTCAATTTTGCGATTGGTCAACATGGGCGTCCATTTTCGCATTATCTCGATGTGGCCATTGAAGAAAAAGTACCTGTCATTTCGATGACTGGTGGAAATCCAACACCACTTTTTGAACAATTAAAAGGGGTAGACGTAAAAAAACTCGTGTTAGTAGCAGCGAAACGTCAAGCTCAAAAAGCGGAAGAGCTTGGAGCGGATGCGGTGATGGTCGTTGGCCAAGAAGGTGGAGGACATTTAGGTAAGCATGATATCGGAACGTTTGTACTGATCCCTCAAGTAGTAGACGCGGTATCCATCCCGGTAATTGCCTCTGGCGGGATCGGTGATGGTCGAGGTCTCATGGCCGCTTTCGCTTTAGGTGCAGAAGGAATCGAAATGGGTACTCGCTTTATTGCAACAAAAGAATGTGTTCATGCATCGGATGTCTATAAGCAGGCGTTGATTGAAGGAACAGAAAATGATACAGTAGTGATTAAGCGCTCGCTCGGTGCACCAGCCCGCGCCATCGCTAACTCTTGGACCGAAAAAATATTAGAAATCGAACGACAAAACGGTGGATATGAAGCATTAAAAGATTATATTAGTGGCACCGCCAATAAGCGTTTTATTTATGATGGTAAAGTGGATGAAGGTTTTGCTTGGGCAGGCCAAGTGATGGGACTTATAAAAGATGTCCCGACTGTTCAAGAACTATTCGACCGGATGATTCATGAGGCGGAATCCATTCGTCGTCGCTGGTCGATGGAATAACAGAAAAAGCAGGTGGAACATGATGGAATATCAATATCCGTTCTCGTATGATTGGACAACACAAGAAATAATCGATGTGATTAAGTTTTTTGAAGCGGTCGAAACAGTGTACGAAAAAGGTATGAACCGCGATGAATTTATGACCTTTTATCGACGATTTAAAGAAATCGTTCCTAGTAAAGCGGAAGAAAAAAAGTATTGTAATGAATTTGCTGATTCGAGTGGGTATTCACCTTACCATGTAGTGAAGAAAATGAAGGAATCAAATCCAGGCGATTTTGTGAAAATGGAATCGTAATAAGAGGGGGACAGTCCCCTCTTTTTTGTTGGAGGAATAATTTTACACTTTCACTTCATTCGGCGAGTTGGCAAGCTGATAAAGAGGCAAAAGTGTTTTAAATGTGTTTTCAATCGTTTGAAGAAGTTCGTTTCCAGACATGTTTAACACTTTTTCCTTTGACAGGTGAATGCCACAAAGTATTTCTGCTTTTTTTACGTTCATTAATCGTTCAAACAATTGACGTAAGTCGTCTTCTGTAAGTTCTTTATGAACATTTGCGTAAGGAACCGTATGATCACTAGACCATACATAATGAGAAGGAATTGTGTCGACAATTTGTTTAAAGTTGGTTGTAAATGCTTGTCCAATTTGTTCTTTATAGGGATTTTCGTAAATAACCGCAAAGTAAACAAAAAGATGCGATCCCCATAACCCGATTTGAAAATGTGGTAGTTTTTTATACCCCCTTTTGTTAGGAGCAAAGGCTACCCACGTATCATCAGGAGGATTTTTCGTACGGCGAGCATGTTTGGCAACATGGGCAAACATTTCTTCCCCTGTAAAGGAGCTTAGGATAGGAGCAAAATATTGTCCGAGTTGTTCTAATTTTGGACGGACATATGTAATAATCCCATCCATTCTGTCCTCTAATCCTGGTATTGAAAAGACATCAAAATCTTGTGAAGTAAAGCTTTGAAATGCCATTGACCGATACTCCTTTATTTTTTATTTTAGTCTATTTTAACAAAACGCTCTGTTAAACGATACTGTTGATATTTATACATATCGCTTGTGGCGGACGCTTTACGCGGGCAAGGTGCAAGCCGCTTCCCTCGCTACGCTCAAGTAAGGGTCTTGCGGCTTCTTGTTCCCGCTGGAGTCGCCGCCGTGTGAATAACTTGCTAAAAATCAACAATGACATATAACATAGCCTAACAAAAAAAGAATGTTAGAACTTAGAATGTGGATAAGTAGGTTATAACACAATTTAGTTGCATCAACATGAATCCGTTCATACAATAAATACAAAGTTATTAGAAAATTCGGATATAAAAAAGGGGTGGGAACCGTGAAACAATTGGTCAATTCTTCGAGAAAAAAAGACTATATGAAACAACGTTTAGCGGTATTACGTCTGGAAATGGATTATGAATTAGCGGTGTTATATGAAGCCATGCAAGAACAAGATGTTGAAAAACAAGCGACAAGTAAGAAAAAATTAAATCATATTCGGGAAGAACTGATGAAGTTAAATGCCTTATAATCGCTAGTGGATGGGAGGGAAAGTAATAATTATAATGAAAAAAAATCATACCCTACTCGAGTGAACGAGCGTCCGAAATATCCATCGGAGGTTCGTTTTTTTGAGGTTCACTCCCTATAATAAGTTTAGCCTGAGGTAAATGAAAGTGCAAAAACTTGATTGCAAACAGGAATTATTTTAAGCTAATGAATACATATTATTGGATGCTAAATGGGGGATCACTCATGACAAATTGGACAGAAATTCATGAACACGTACAGCATTGGATTCGAGAGGCTGGGCAACGTATTAAACAGTCGTTTTCTACGACGTTACATGTGCAGTCTAAATCGAATCGAAACGATTTAGTAACGAACATCGATCGAGAAACGGAACAATATTTTATTCAGCGTATTCGTGATACATATCCCACGCATACCATATTAGGAGAAGAAGGATTTGGTGATGATGTCAATTCATTAGATGGCATCGTTTGGATTATTGATCCGATAGACGGAACGATGAATTTTGTTCACCAACAGCGTAATTTTGCCATTTCCATCGGAATTTATGAAGATGGGAAGGGAAAGCTTGGTTATATTTATGATGTCGTTCATGAAGAGTTATATTGGGCCCAATCTGGAAAAGGAGCGTTTTTGAATGATCAACCGCTACCACCTTTAGAGGAAGGACATGTGGAAGATGCCGTAATTGCCCTTAATGCCACATGGGTAAAACCTAACAAACGCATCGACCACCAACTTCTCATTCCGTTAGTCCAAGATGTGCGTGGCACAAGATCGTATGGTTCAGCGGCGATTGAAATGGCATATGTCGCTGCGGGAAGGCTAGATGCATATATCACGATGCGTTTGTCTCCATGGGACTTTGCGGCTGGGAAAATTATTGTAGAAGAACTTGGCGGGAAAATGACCAAGTTGAACGGAGAACCCCTTAATTTACTAGAGAAAAGCTCGGTTTTCGTCAGTAAACCTGGTTTGCACGAGAAAATTCTTACAAAATATTTGCATGCATTGAAGTAAGAAAAACCTATGGATTTATTTCCATAGGTTTTTGTAATTGTCTATAACTTTCCTTCTTCACGCATTTTTTTCTTTGTCTTAAAACCAAGCCCCATGATTAAAGTAAGGGACAAAAGACTAATCACTGCAATTAGAATGCTACGTTCTCCAATGGCAATACCGATTCCCATGATGGAACAAGCAGCAAGAATAGCGTAGAGAACAAAAATCCATTTAATATCTTTCATTACATCACACCCCTATTCCTTTCCATTGTACATAATCAAGTTCTTCTTTTCTACTGAATGTGATATAATAACTTGGTTGAAAATACTGATACGACACGATAGGCAGGAGTGACGAACTTGAAACTACGTGAAAATATACGAAATATCGCCATCATCGCCCACGTTGACCATGGAAAAACAACGTTAGTGGATCAATTATTAAAGCAATCGGGTACGTTTCGTTCAAATGAACATGTTGAAGAACGAGCGATGGATTCCAATGATTTAGAACGGGAACGAGGAATTACGATTTTAGCCAAAAATACTGCTATTCAATATAAAGATGTCAAAATAAATATTTTGGATACACCAGGACACGCCGATTTTGGCGGAGAAGTCGAGCGAATTATGAAAATGGTCGATGGAGTTCTTTTAGTTGTTGATGCGTACGAAGGGTGTATGCCACAAACCCGCTTCGTTCTAAAGAAAGCATTAGAACAAAATTTAACACCAATTGTCGTAGTGAACAAAATTGACCGTGAATTTGCCCGGCCAGAAGAAGTTGTCGATGAAGTGTTGGAATTGTTTATCGAACTTGATGCCAATGATGATCAATTAGAGTTTCCTGTCATTTATACATCAGCCATTAACGGGACGGCTAGTACAGACCCTCATCGTCAAGATGACAACATGGAAGCGTTATTCGAGGCGATTGTCCAACATATCCCGGCACCAGTCGATAATAAAGAAGAACCCCTCCAATTCCAAGTCGCGTTGTTAGACTATAATGATTATGTAGGAAGAATTGGGATTGGCCGTATCTTCCGAGGAACAATGAAAGTTGGTCAACAAGTTGCTTTGATGAAACTCGACGGAAGTGTAAAGCAATTCCGAGTGACGAAAATGTTTGGCTTTTTCGGTTTAAAGCGTCAAGAAATTCTAGAAGCTTACTCCGGTGATTTAGTCGCTGTTTCAGGTATGGAAGATATTAATGTAGGTGAAACCGTTTGTCCTATTGACCATCAAGAAGCATTACCGGTTCTTCGAATTGATGAACCAACTTTACAAATGACGTTCCTCGTGAATAATAGCCCATTTGCTGGAAGAGAAGGAAAATATGTAACCGCTCGAAAAATCGAGGAGCGCCTTCAAGCACAGCTGCAAACGGATGTCAGCTTACGAGTTGAACCAACTGATTCTCCGGATGCTTGGATCGTTTCGGGACGTGGAGAGCTCCATTTATCCATATTAATCGAAAATATGCGCCGAGAAGGTTATGAGCTTCAAGTTTCCAAACCGGAAGTAATTGTGAAGGAAATTGACGGGGTGCGCTGTGAGCCAGTAGAGCGGGTACAAATTGATATTCCTGAGGAGTATACGGGTGCAGTCATTGAATCATTAGGTTCCCGTAAAGGGGAAATGTTAGATATGATTAACAACGGAAATGGACAAGTCCGTCTTATTTTTATGGTTCCAGCAAGAGGCTTAATTGGATATACTACGGAATTTATGACGTTGACGAGAGGATATGGGATTATCAACCACTCGTTCGACAGTTATCAACCGATGCAACCGGGTAAAGTTGGTGGACGTCGTCAAGGGGTACTCGTCTCATTAGAAACTGGAAAAGCAACACAATATGGAATCATGCAAGTAGAAGATCGCGGGACCATTTTTGTTGAACCCGGAACGGAAATTTACGAGGGAATGATTGTTGGGGAGCACACAAGGGAAAATGACCTTACAGTGAATATTACGAAGGTGAAGCATGCAACCAATATTCGCTCGGCTACGAAAGAACAAACAACAACGATGAAAAAACCGAAAATCATGACTCTTGAGGAAGCTTTAGAATATTTAAACGATGATGAGTATTGTGAAGTAACGCCAAAGTCTATTCGACTAAGGAAGAAAATTTTAGATAAAAATGAACGTGAAAAAGTAGCGAAAAAGAAAAAGTATGCAGAAATGAATCGATAAGGAGGGGTTAGCTTGAACGTATCCGAACGATTGTCTTTTTTTGCATCCCTTTTTCGTGTTGATGAACAACCGGAAACGGGGATGTGGCTATTATATTTAACCATTGTGGCCCTTTGTATCGTTGTGTATAAGCTAGGATTTGCGAAAAAGCTCCCAATATTAAAATCAGCGATTATTTATTTGTTTTTAATCATGGGGTGTACCATCTTAACTTTTTTAGCGGTATTCTTACCGGTTGCGGAAGGGTTAGTCGTCGCTGCGCTCATCTTAATCATCTATAAAATTCGACTGCGAAATGAGAAAAAACAGGAAAACGCTTCATAATAAAAAACCGCTTAGCATCAACTAAGCGGTTTTTTTGCCTATCAACTTATTATGATTAATCGATCGATTAAAATTCATCGTCACGACTGGTCGAGCGATAAAACCGGAACTTACCGGTAGCTAGTCTTGCTTTTGTTCGCTCGGTAATGCGATCATGACATGATTGACACATATACGTATGTATCGGTCGGTTCCGTAATTTTTTCGCCAATAATGAATCGCTATCAATGGTTTCAATTTTATCGCAAAGGACACACTTTACACGCATCGTAAACACCTCAATTCCTTTTCCCTTTCTATAAGTATATCACGGGATGATGATGAACGATGTCCATAACATGTGAAAAAACTTGGTTTGTCATGTCTATTACCACTATCTTTATAGTATAATAAAAGTAGATGGGAGGGATTGATGATGGCTAATTTGGTTGAACCAAAACTCATTCCACCTTTATTTGAAGAACTGCAACATGAGAAATATGTTACTCTTTCAACGATCGATTATGAAACAGGTGCGCCGAATGTGAGTGCTATTTCCTGGGTATATGCATTAGATGAAGAAACGATTCGTCTTGCTGTGGACAACCGTTCTCGAATTGTCAAAAACATACAGAATAACCCTCATGTTGTCGTGACGTTAATTGCCAATGAGTCTACGTATGCCATCGCTGGTAAAGCTAAAGTAAAAGTTGAAAAGCTTGAAGGAGTTCCTCTTAAACTAGCCCTTATTGAAATTCGCATTCAAGAAGTGCGTGACGTGATGTTTTATGGCTCGAAAATTACAAGCGAGCCTCAGTATGCAAAAACATATGATAAAAAAGCAGCGGAACGTTTAGATACACAAGTAATGAACGCCATGAAACATGCTTAGTATGGTCCTAAGCTTGTTCATGGCGTTTTTTAAACCTTTCAAAATTGTATTAGTGATAACTGAATATTATTGACTGTTGGATTGGTTTTGCTGTTTGTTTTCTAACGATTGTTTTTCCTTTTCGTTCAAACCTTTTTTCTCATTATCATTCGCATCTTCCGCTTCTGGAACAACGATGTGACGAGGAATTTCAGGCATGAGACGCCCTGCAATATCAGCCAATTCATTCATAATTCCTTGAATTGGTTTTCCTTGTTGAATATCAACGCCAATTTCTTGTAAGCGGGCGTACAAGTCGGGGTCAGCAATGACTACTGCTTCCGCCCCATATGGATCGCTTTTTAAACTCTCGGCTACTGAGTATTTAATGGAACCTACTTCTGATCGTTCGATATTTGAATCAACATCTATACCTACTAGAGCATACGGGCCAAGAACGACGGCAGTCGCATCGTTGACGTGGGGAACACTCGTTGCTAATTCCACTAACCGTCTTGAAATTTCTTGCCCTGTTTTGCGATCAACGTTTTCAATATGGGAATCTTTAACCGTGATGAGCTGTTCTTTATTTTGAACCTCGTTATCATTGGAACGCACACAACCATTTATGAACATAAGACTACTAAGGAAGAAAACAATGATGTTTCGCATACAAGGATACCTCCAGCATGTTTGACAAGTTTACTTATATTGTGTTCATGAAGTATGCGAAGTATCCATTTTTCTTCAATTTCATCAAAGAACATGTGAACATGCGTATACGTGTAACATAAAATAATTATTAATACATGAAGAGCAGGAGGCATCGGTTTGAGTAAAATTTACGTGTTAGATACAAATGTCTTGTTACAAGATCCGTATGCGATTTTTTCCTTTGAAGACAACGAAATTGTCATTCCAGCTGTCGTTCTTGAAGAAGTGGATTCGAAAAAACGGTACATGGATGAAATAGGGAGAAATGCAAGACAAGTATCCAAATTAATTGATGGTTTGCGTCAAAATGGCAAGCTGCATGAAAAAATTCCTCTTCATAACGGAGGGACGTTACGAATTGAATTAAATCATCGTTCATTCCACCAACTGCAAAAAATCTTTGTCGAAAAAACAAATGATAACCGTATTTTAGCTGTGGCCAAAAATTTATCAATAGAAGAGGAGGCAAAAGAAAACGGCCGTCCAGTTATTCTTGTGAGTAAAGATGCTCTCGTCCGTGTGAAAGCAGATGCGATTGGATTAATCGCTGAAGACTTTTTAAATGACCGGGTAGTGGAAGTCGATCACATTTATACCGGTTTTTTAGAAATATATACTACGATTGAGGTCATCAATGTATTTTATGAAAATGGAGAAATTGATTCCTCCTACCTTACGAATCAACCGTTTTATCCCCATCAATTTATTATTATGAAAGATTCTTTAGGAAGTTCTGCTTCAGCCATTGGTATGGTCGACAAAACCGGAAAACGAGTTCGAAAAATTATACATGATCCAGATCATGTTTGGGGGATTAAACCAAGAAATGTCCAACAAATGATGGCCTTAGAATTGTTATTACGTGATGACATCCCACTTGTTACAATGATTGGGAAAGCCGGAACAGGAAAAACATTACTTGCATTGGCAGCTGGATTGATGCAAACGGAGGATTTAAATACGTATAAAAAACTACTAGTTGCCCGACCGATTGTCCCTGTCGGAAAAGATATTGGTTACTTGCCAGGAGAAAAACAAGAAAAGCTTCGCCCTTGGATGCAACCGATTTATGATAATCTAGAGTATTTATTTAATACGAAAAAACCTGGGGAATTAGATGCCATTTTAGCCGGTATGGGCTCCATTGAAGTTGAAGCGTTAACATATATTCGAGGAAGGAGCATTCCCG
This sequence comes from Aeribacillus pallidus, assembly GCF_050478865.1. NCBI lineage: Bacteria > Bacillati > Bacillota > Bacilli > Caryophanales > Bacillaceae > Aeribacillus > Aeribacillus pallidus. The sequence continues at coordinate 14,980 of NZ_JBCNBW010000001.1, forward strand.
ACCAATTTATCATTATTGACGAGGCACAAAATTTAACGAAACACGAAGTCAAAACGATTCTTACCCGAGTTGGAGAAAGAAGTAAAATCGTATTGATGGGCGATCCAGCTCAAATCGATCACCCATACTTAGATGAATACAATAATGGTTTAACGTACGTCGTTGAAAAATTTAAAGATCAAACCGTTGCTGGACATGTAAAGTTACTGAAAGGGGAACGCTCCGGCCTCGCTCAACTTGCGGCGGATTTATTATAAGTAAAAAACGATAGCTAGATTTTATGCTAGCTATCGTTTTTTATTGAATATTATGTGTAACTCGAAAGTTCGGAAAAAAAGAAGTCACTGAAAAATTTTTCGTTTATAATGTTAATGATATTGAAGTTAAGTTTTAGAAAGGTGGAAGAGCAATGTCTTGGCGTTCTTTAACACTGCTATTTACCATGATTGTAGTAATAATTGTACAACCACAACGTATCGTAGCAATAGACAAAACCATATCTAACACAAGACATGTAACTGTAGCAGTTGACCCAGCTTTACCACCTTTTCAGTTCAAAGAAAATGAGTCTCTTAAAGGATTTAGTATAGATATTTTTGAAACAATTGCAAATGAATTAGGTCTTACTTATGAATATATTTTTTTACCTCATCATCAAGCAATTGAAGCTTTAAAAAATGAACAAGTTGATGTGATTTTAACTGTTCCATATAATGATGTTCTTTCTAAAGATATTTTGTTTTCAGATCATTATTTTACATCCAGTAGTTCGCTTTATGTTGCGTATGGAAATAGTGAAATTCAATCAGTTGAAGACTTGTCAGAGCGAACAGTATCATTAGTTCAAGGTTCTATTGAATATGATTTTCTACAAAATATACGTCGAATAAAGTTCCAGGTAGCCTCTAATCAAAAAAATGCCTTACGTCTCCTAACTGTGAACCGTTCGGATGCATTTATTGGTGAACCACACACGGCTAATTATTTTATAAATCAATGGGGATTAGAGGATAAATATAAAGTAGTTCAAGCGAATGTTGTACCTGTTTACTATAGTTTCGTTTTAAGGCAAGATGAAGCCTTTTTATTGCATCAAATTAATGAGGAACTTTCAAAATTGCGGAAAAATGGAGTGTATCAGCACATAATGGAAAAATGGTTCGAACCTTATCAATGGAGGAGAAAAGTTGAGCATACAATCCATTTCTTAACGTGGTCCTTAGTTATTGTCTTAGTAGTAATTGTATTCATTAGTGTGTGGAACAGAAAATTACAAAAAGAAGTTCAAAAACAAACAAATGCCCTACAGCAACAAGTGTTAGAAACAAAAAATAATATTCAGTTCAAACAACAAATTTTAGACAGTAGTCCAAGGGGAATATTAACGTTCGATCGGTCGGGAGCGCTTACATCTATTAATCAAAAAGCGACCTTAATTATAGGAAAGGCTAATCTTGATATGAAAAGGAGCATTTATACGGAAATACCATTAATTAACAAATTGTTAGATACTACTCTATTTAATCAAGTGATCCGGCACGGAGAAAAAATTTTAGGAAAAGAATTTAATTGGGAGTTGTCAGAGAACAAAATTATGTCCATTAGGTATTACATCTATCCGCTATACAACTATAAACGTGAAATAATTGGCTTAATTTTGTCTTTTGAAGATATTTCTTTGGAAAAATATTTACGGGAACAATTTTTTGAACAGGAAAAAAGTCGAGCGTTAAATCAGCTAGTCGCTGGGATTGCTCACGAAATACGAAATCCATTAACTTCTATTCAAACGTTAGTTCATCTAATCCCATACAAAATGTCTAATGAAGAATTCAAAAAAGAATTGGTCAATATCGTACCAAAAGAGATTGAGCGCATCAATCAATTAGTGGAAGGTTTAATAAATTATGTGAAACCGAAAAAGAGTAAATCATTAATAGAAATTCGAGTTCATGACTTGATTCATTCTATAACTATATTGTTTAAAAGGGTGTTGGAACAAAAAGGAATCGACTTTCATTATCACCATCTCCCCCCTGTGACGATTACATGTGATGAGAATCAATTAAAACAAGCTCTTATGAATTTCATCTTGAATTCAATTGATGCCATCGAAGAACGAAAGAAGATAGAAGTTGGTCACTACCAGCCAAAAATTGAAATTTTTGGAGAAACGACATTAGAGACCTGTATTATTAACATTAAAGACAATGGGATGGGAATTAAAAAGGAAAACCTCGATAAAGTGTACGAGCCATTTTTTACGACCAAAGCCACAGGTACCGGTTTAGGAATGTCAATTTCAAAACAATATATCCAAGAACAAAATGGGACAGTCCAAGTGAAAAGTAAGTATGGGGAAGGGACACAAATAACAATTGCATTCCCATTAACGGAAAGGGGATATTATGGAAAAGATAGTGATAATTGATGATGAATATTCCATTTGTACTTCTTTACAATTTGCATTAGAAGATCAATATGATGTAAAGGCATTTACCGAACCACTTGAGGCACTCCAAGAAATACATTCTGAGCCCTATGATCTTTGCTTATTGGACTTAAAACTCGGTCAAATTAATGGTTTAGAAGTTTTAAAGCAAATAAAAAAGATTCAACCCAATTTAATCGTCATTATTATGACGGCTTATGGAACGATAGAAACATCTGTAGAAGCAATAAAACTAGGAGCTTATACATATTTAACGAAGCCACTTCATATGGAATCATTATTCGTCACCATTGGTCAAGCTTTACAATTTAAAAAATTACAACAACAAGTAGATGAATTGACTGAAGAACTGTCTCAAAAATATGGGATAGATTCTATCATTGGTCATTCTCCGTCCATGGAACGGGTATTTCATTTAGTTAAAAAAGTAAAAGATATCGATACAAATGTGCTGATATCAGGTGAAAGTGGAACGGGGAAAGAGTTAGTAGCCCGGGCTATTCATTTTTCGGGGGCTAGAAAAAAGGGACCATTTGAAGCGATCAATTGTGCTGCCATTCCTGAACACTTGCTAGAAAGTGAACTATTTGGTTTTGAGAAGGGAGCTTTTACTGGTGCTGTTCAAAAAAAGGAAGGGAAGTTTTTAGTTGCCCAAAATGGTACAGTGTTCTTAGATGAAATAGGTGACATGCCATTATCTTTACAGGCAAAATTATTACGTGTACTTCAGCAAAAAGAAATAACACCATTAGGTTCCAACAAAAAATACCCGCTCAACGTTAGAATAATTGCTGCTACAAATCAAAATTTAAAACAGGCTGTAGAAGAAGGAAGATTTCGTGAAGATTTGTATTTTCGATTAAATATCATTGAAATTTCACTCCCACCTTTAAGAGAACGAAAAAACGATTTACCTCTACTTGTTCAACATTTTATTCAACAATTTAATCAAAAATACGATAAGCAAGTTGAAGGGATTACATCCGAAGCTTTTGAAAGGTTAATGAGGTACTCGTATCCTGGAAATGTTCGAGAGTTATCCAATATTCTTGAGGCAGCAGTTATCATGTGTGATAAAAACCGTATTCAAGTACATGATTTACCGCATCAATTTCAAGAAGTTTCTATGCAATCTATGTGGCCAGAAGGCAAACAATTATCAATCTTTGACCAGTTAGTAGGATATAAAATAGAGGAAGTAGAGAAAGAGTTAATATTGGCTACATTAAAAGCAAACAATGGCCATCGACGAAAAACGGCTGAAATGTTAGGAATCTCTGAAAGAGGTTTACGAAATAAATTAAACCAATACAGTGAAGTACGAATCTAAAACCGGAAAAAAGTTCTTCACCGGAACTTTTTTCCGGTTTTCTATTCAACTTTCTGGTACAAATTATTGAATCCGCTTACAATGTTTGTTGGCACAATTTTTGCATAATTAATATATGAGACAAGAAACGAAGGGGGAACAAAAAATGAAGAAATGGAAATTATGGATGATGTTATTAATTTCATCCCTTATTGTCGGAGCATGTTCTAGTAATTCATCCAGTACTGATTCTTCAGGTTCTGAAGATCTATTTGTGACAATAGCCACTGGGGGAACATCGGGAGTTTATTATCCTATTGGTGGTGCAATGGCTTCAGTTTTTGAAGAGGCGTTAGGCATTGATACATCTGTTCAATCAACAGGCGCTTCGATTGAAAATATTAACTTAATTACAAACGATTTAGCAGAATTAGCTATCACAATGTCAGATGCGGTCCAACAAGCGTATGAAGGATCAGGTGCATTTGAAGGAGAAACACCAAATGAAAATTTACGAGGATTAATTTCCTTATATCCAAACTATGTCCAAATTGTAACGACTAAAGATTCTGGAATTGAAACGGTCTATGATTTAAAAGGAAAAAGAGTAGGAGTAGGAGCACCAAACTCTGGTGTTGAATTAAATGCACGTATTATTTTAGATGCGTACGGATTAACTTACGATGACATGGAAGTGGATTATTTATCTTATAAAGAATCGATTGATCAAATGAAAAATGGTATGATTGATGCTGCTTTTGTGACGAGTGGAATTCCGAATTCCACAGTTATTGATTTAGCAACATCACACGATGTAGAAATTATTCCTATTGAAGGAAAAGAATTGGAAAAACTAACATCAGAATATTCGTTTTTCACTGAAGGTACGATTCCAAAAGGAACTTATGAAAATGAGGAAGACATTTCTACTGTTTCCATCATGAACATTTTGTTAGTCAATAAAAACTTATCTGAAGAGGTGGTATATGATTTAACGAAAGCTATCTTTGAACATATAGATGATATTCATGCATCACATAATTCTGCTAAGAATATTACGCTTGATACAGCTACTGACGGTATGGTGGTTCCACTACATCCTGGAGCAGAGAAATATTTAAAAGAAAAAGGAGTAATTGAATAAAGGCAAGGAGCCGATTGTACTTGAAACAATGGGGATTATTCTTATTGATGATCATCATAGGGGGGATGGTTGCTTGCCAAAGGGAGCCATCATCCCCGTATTTATTAATCATTGAAGATGTGGACACAGGTAATAAATATATAGAGCAACCAGTAAAGATTGGAGATCGATTGAAGCTATCATGGATACATTCAGTTGAGCATACTCCCTGGGAGGAAATTATTGAGGTACAGCAAGACGAGCAATTACATTTAATTGAAACAAGGTTCCAATCATTCGGGGCAGGAGTACCTCACGAAAGTGAAGGAAAATTAGTTTATTCAGATGATTTTATTATCATGACCAATCTTGATCGACCTTACAAAAAGTATTCATGGATACATTCTCATTACGTGCAACACGAATTGACGTTAAATAATAAGAAATTTGTTGATACAAAGTTAATTCCTCATCATCGTCGGATTATTATGTATCTTGAAAAGAGGTGAATGGATTTGAACGATCAACAACTACTAGAAAAGTACGATGCCGAATCAAGATATCGTTCCTTTCAAAACCCCTATGTTAAAAACGTAATAGCGACTCTTGCTATTTTATTATCTTTGTACCATCTTTATACCTCCTATTTTGGAACACCTCCTACATTGCAACATCGTTCCATTCACGTAGGAGCTATTCTGGCCTTAACATTTCTCTACTACCCTGCATTTCGTCAATCATCCAAACAAAAGTTATCGGTTATTGATGTTTGCTTAGCCCTTTGTGCGATTTCTACCACTGTTTATTTAGTAGTCGAATACTCTAATATTATCCAACGTGGTGGAATAGCTAGCACATGGGACTACATTTTTGGTGGAATGTTAATCATCTTAGTTTTAGAAGCGGCAAGACGTTTAAGTGGCTTGGCACTTCCTTTATTAAGTATTTTATTTTTGTTATATGCTCTTTTTGGCCGATCATTTTCAGGTATTTTTCGTCATCGCGGATATGATCTTGAACAAGTGTCTGCGTATTTGTATACCACCACCGAAGGGATTTTTAGTACAGCAATAGGTGTTTCAGCAACTTATATTTTTCTTTTTATTTTATTTGGAGCGTTTCTGCAAAAATCTGGTATGGGGCAATTTTTTAATGACTTAGCTTTGGCGATTGCCGGACATACTAAAGGAGGACCTGCAAAAGTTGCCGTCATTGCAAGTGGATTTTTGGGGAGTATTAATGGAGCTGCAGTAGCTAACGTTGTTACTACTGGTGCCTTTACGATTCCATTAATGAAAAAAATAGGGTATAAAAAAGATTTTGCAGGAGCTGTTGAAGCTAGTGCGTCAGTTGGTGGACAAATTTTACCTCCAATAATGGGAGCATCAGCATTTATTATGGCGGAAGTATTGGGCATTCCTTATTCAACGATTGCATTAACTGCAATTTTGCCAGCATTGTTATTTTATTTAGGAATATTAATTCAGATTCATTTTCGTGCGTCAAAAAATGGTTTAGAAGGTCTTGAAAGAGATCAACTACCTAAAGTAAGCGATGTCCTAAAAGAACGGGGGCATTTGTTAATTCCATTAATTTTCTTATTTTATATGTTGTTTTTTAGTGGAACAACCATTATTTTTTCAGCTTTTTGGACAATTATTGTCACTATCCTTGTAAGTTTGGTAAGAAAAACCACACGTATGTCTTGGCGGGATGTATTAGAGGCTTTAGAAGTTGGCGCACGAACATCGCTTGGTGTGGCCGTGGCTTGTGCAGCAGTTGGAATTATTGTAGGTGTGGCCACATTAACCGGGTTCGGTTTAAAATTAGCGAGTGGTATCGTTGCATTAGGTGGGGACAATTTATTCCTTACTCTTATCTTTACGATGATTGCTTGTATTATTTTAGGCATGGGATTACCAAGTATTCCAACTTATATCATTACGGCAACCATGGCTTCTCCAGCGCTCATCCAACAGGGGATTGAACCACTTGTAGCTCATTTATTTGTCTTTTATTTTGGTATTTTCGCAAATATTACTCCTCCTGTAGCATTAGCATCGTTTGCTGCTGCAGGTATTTCTGGTGGAAATCCAATGAGAACTGGATTTGTGTCAATGAAATTAGCGATTGCAGGTTTTATTATTCCGTTTTTCTTTGTATACAATAATGAATTATTATTAATTGATATTACGTTGCTAGGTGCATTACTTGTAATTATTACAGCTATTATGGGTGTCGTCATGCTCGGAATAGCAGCGGAAGGATTCCTATTTACTAGACTAAACTTAGTAGAACGATTGCTTTTAGCCTCAGGTTCATTCCTGTTTCTTACACCAAATGTAGTACAAGATTTAATTGGGATTGTTCTATTTGGGTTCATAGTTTTTCGTCAATTTTCATTACAAAAACGAATGAGGTCCCAGGCAAAGGGATCGGCAATTTAATATGAAAAGCCTATTCCCTGATAAAACCAGGGAACAGGCTTTTTTGTTTTTATTCAACACGGAAACCTCTAACATGTTTAATTGGATTATCCTTATTGGACCCATCTCCAAAATACACATGAACGGGACCATCTTCTTTTAACGGTTTGCCGTCTTTAGAGAAGCCTAAAATTAACTCATACCCTTGTGAAAGTGTGAGGGAAACTTCTTTTTCGGCTGTTTCAATAATCAATGTTGTTGCTTCTTCAAATGGTTCTGCATTTTCTAAAAAAGAGCGGAACGGTATTCCAAACGTTCCCGTGAGAACTTTTTCTTTTTCGAATTTCCGTTCAGTTTTTAATGTAGGGGGAAATACGGCTCCTTCGCGAATCTCTCTTTCCCAGTGTTTGGAAGTTACTTGTATATACTCTTCTTCTTCATTTTTTTCTTGTGGTTCTGTTAAAAAATATGTATTTAAGTCTAACCGGCGGTCATCAAAAATCCATACTCCAGGATCTAAAGTGATTTTGAATTTCACTTTCCCTTTAATTGGTAAAATAGTGTCCATCGTGTTTACCCCCTCACGAAAAAATGGTTTTTTATAGGAATGTTGGTTGAAAATAAGCATGACTCATTCATTAGTATATCTTTCTTGAAAAAGTTTGTCACACGAAACAAGAAACATCAGGAGGTTAAAATCGAATGGAATGCATTAGCAATCAAGAGTTAGAACAGCTCATTGATGAAGTTCGTCCGTATAGTCAATATGGCAAATTAGTGGATTATATTCCAGCGTTAAAAGAAGAAAATAGTGAGGACCTATCCGTATCGATTTTTCATGTGAACGGAACGTTTTTTTATGCTGGAGACTATTTAAAAAAATTTACATTGCAGAGTATATCCAAGGTGATTACGCTAGCACTTGTCCTAATACAAAACGGAGAAGAGGCTGTGTTTGAACGAGTTGGAATGGAGCCAACAGGAGATCCTTTTAACTCAATTGCAAAGTTGGAAACATTAAAGCCAGCTAAGCCATTAAATCCGATGATAAATGCGGGAGCACTAGCGGTAACGAATATGATTCAAGGAAAAGATGTAGACGAAAAATGGGACCGCCTACTTTCCTTTGTGCGGGAGTTAGTCAATGATGACCAAGTGTCGTATAACGAAAGGGTCGCTAAATCAGAATATGATACGGCTAATTTAAACCGTGCTTTATGTTACTTTATGAAACAACATGAGGTAATTGAAGGAAATATTGAAGACCTTCTTTTTTTGTACACGAAACAATGTGCTATTGAAATGAACTGTTCAGATTTAGCACGAATCGGAGCGGTTTTTGCCGCAAATGGTGTTGACCCTGTTACTGGACGAGTACTTATTCCCTCCCATATCGCAAGAATTTGTAAAACGTTTATGGTGACATGTGGAATGTACAATGCCTCAGGAGAATTTGCGATAAAGGTAGGTATTCCGGCAAAAAGTGGAGTATCAGGTGGAATTATGGGAGCAGTCCCTCATAAATGTGGTATCGGTATTTTCGGTCCTGCTCTTGATGAGAAAGGTAATAGTGTTGCCGGAGTAAAACTTCTTGAAAAAATGAGTCAAATATATGGTTGGAGTATTTTTTAACCATCGATGACAAAAAGCCCCTCTATGTATGGAGGGGTAATTTTTATGGTGTTGAGTTGACCTTATTTCTCTTCTCAAAATCTAAAAGTATCTAACCATTTTTTAAAGTGAAAAACTTTTCAAGTTCGTTTATAATAGATTTATAAAGGAATACACAATTTACGAACTTTCATTATTCTTGCCAATTCACTATTCTAACGGTAGAATTTATAGATAGGATTGGAATTTTGGACGGAAATGGGGGGGTTACTGTGGCGTCTGAAATTAAAGTGGATCATCGTGAGAAAGCTTATGCCTTACTAAAAGCAGACGCGGAAAAAATTTTACAATTAATTAAAGTTCAAATGGACAATTTAACGATGCCCCAATGTCCTCTATATGAGGAAGTGTTGGATACGCAAATGTTCGGCTTGTCCCGTGAAATAGATTTTGCCATTCGCTTAGGATTAGTAGATGAGCGCGATGGGAAGGAGCTATTGGATTCTTTAGAAAAAGAACTATCTGCCCTTCACGAAGCTTGGACAAGAAAATAATCAATATAAACTCAAACAGTTCGGACCGAATGTTTGAGTTTTTTTGTATCAAATCCACTTTTTTAGAGACAATGTATTAGTTGGATTTTAATATAAGGAATGATTGATATGTTCAAACGAATTATAAAATCGTATGACTATTCACTGATCATTGTATATTTTCTGTTGTGCTTATTCGGGCTCATTATGATCTATAGTGCCAGTATGGTAACCGCTATTCAAATTTACGGAAAAGAGAGCGACTTTTTCTACGACAAACAAAAACAGCATTTGATCGTTTCGTTCGTTACTTTTGCCATTATGGCATTTTTACCATATAAACTATGGGAATCGAAACAACTTTCGAAGATTTTAGTTTTCGGTTCATTTTTAGTACTAATATTGGTCCTTTTTTTCGGACACGTATCGAACAATGCACAAAGTTGGTTTACCTTTGGCTCAAGAAGTATTCAGCCAGCAGAATTTGTTAAATTAGTTGTTATTATTTATTTATCTTCTGTTTATGCACGTAAACAATCTTATATAAATGAGTTTAATGTTGGGGTTATACCTCCCATTGTGTTTCTTGTCGGTCTTTGCTTTTTTGTTGCCTTGCAGCCGGATTTAGGAACAGCAGCTATAATATTTGCGATCGGTTGTACGATTATCATTTGTTCAGGAATGAACATGAAAAACATTATGAGACTAGCTGTTCTTTCTCTAGTGTTTCTTCTTTTTTTCAGTCCATTTATATATATGAAAAAGGACGACTTTATTACAAAAGAGCGAATTGGTCGGATTAACGGTTTTCTTAAACCATTTGAATACGAGCAAGATGACGGTTATCATTTAGTTAATTCGTATTTAGCCATTGGATCCGGTGGTGTTAAAGGGCAAGGAATTGGACAAAGTATTCAAAAGTTAGGGTACCTCCCAGAACCTCATACAGACTTTATTATGGCTATAATTGCTGAAGAGCTCGGAGTTTTTGGGGTATTGTTCGTTCTGTTCGGATTGGCTTATATTGTTTTAAAAGGTATTTATATTGCGGTAAGGTGTAAAGATCCGTTCGGGACATTGCTTGCTATCGGTATTTCGAGCATGATTGCCATTCAATCGTTTATTAATCTTGGAGGTGTTAGTGGTCTAATTCCGATTACAGGTGTCCCTTTACCATTTATTAGTTATGGAGGTTCCTCCTTGTTGCTCTTATCATTATCTATGGGGATACTTGTAAATATCTCGATGTTTGTTCGATATGAACAAAAATATAAAAAGAAATCGACAACTACAACAAAGGGGATAACAACTTTTTCGTAGTGTTTACGAATAGTTGTTCATCTATAAATCATTTATATGGAATTTCATAGGGGAGAGGTGCAATTGTGAGAAAAAAGATTAACAAAGTATTAGTGGCAAACAGAGGGGAAATTGCCATTCGGGTTTTTCGGGCGTGTACGGAATTAGGGATTCGTACCGTTGCGATTTATTCGAAGGAAGACTCAGGGGCTTATCACCGTTATAAAGCGGATGAAGCTTATTTAGTCGGCGAAGGAAAAAAGCCGATTGAAGCATATTTAGATATTGAAGGAATTATTGAGATTGCCAAACGGGCTGGAGTCGATGCCATTCATCCTGGTTACGGTTTTCTTTCTGAAAACATCCAGTTTGCGAAACGATGCGAAGAGGAAGGGCTTATTTTCATCGGGCCAGAAACACGTCATTTAGACATGTTCGGCGACAAAGTAAAAGCTCGCTTTCAAGCAGAATTAGCAGGTATTCCAGTTATACCTGGAAGCGATGGTCCAGTAAAAGGACTAGATGAAGTGATTAAATTCGGAAAAGAGCATGGCTTTCCAATAATAATTAAAGCGGCCCTTGGCGGTGGTGGACGCGGGATGCGGATTGTTCGTAGCTTAGATGAAGTACGAGCATCCTATGAACGAGCCAAATCTGAAGCAAAAGCCGCTTTTGGAAGTGAAGACGTCTATGTCGAAAAATTCATTGAAAAACCAAAGCATATAGAGGTACAAATTTTAGGAGACCAATATGGAAACATCGTTCATTTATTTGAACGTGACTGCTCTGTGCAACGACGCCATCAAAAAGTCGTAGAAGTAGCACCATGCGTGTCCATATCCGAAGAGCTTCGTCACCGTATTTGTCAAGCGGCAGTTCAGTTAATGGAGAATGTCGGATATGTAAATGCGGGAACAGTGGAGTTTTTAGTTTCAGGTGACGATTTTTACTTTATTGAAGTCAACCCGCGAGTGCAAGTGGAACATACGATTACCGAGATGATTACGGGTATTGATATCGTTCAATCCCAAATTTTAATTGCTGCCGGTTATCAATTAAAAGATAAAGAAATCGGTATTGAATCACAACAATCGGTCACGATGCATGGATATGCCATCCAATCTCGTGTCACAACTGAAGATCCATTGAATAACTTTATGCCAGATACAGGAAAAATCATGGCGTATCGTTCAGGCGGCGGCTTCGGCGTGCGACTTGATGCCGGAAACGGATTTCAAGGTGCTGTCATTACACCGTATTATGATTCTTTGCTTGTGAAATTGTCTACTTGGGCACTGACGTTTGAACAAGCTGCAGCGAAAATGGTTCGTAACTTGCAAGAATTTCGTATTCGCGGAATCAAGACAAACATTCCGTTTTTGGAAAATGTCGTGAAACACGAAAAATTTATTTCTGGTCAATATGATACTTCGTTTATCGATACGACACCGGAATTGTTTATTTTCCCGAAGCGGAAAGACCGGGGAACCAAAATGCTTACGTACATTGGTACGGTTACAGTCAATGGTTTTCCGGGAATTGAGAAAAAGAAAAAACCGGTGTTTCCTAAAGCGCGTATTCCTAAGGTCAATGTAACAACTTCACCACGTGAAGGTACGAAGCAAATTTTAGAACGTGAAGGTGCGGAAGGCCTCGTCCGTTGGGTTAAAGACCAACAAAGAGTGTTATTAACCGATACAACATTCCGAGATGCACATCAATCATTGTTAGCTACGCGTGTAAGAACGTATGACTTGAAGCAAATTGCTCGACCAACATCTAGGCTGCTTCCAAACCTATTCTCATTAGAAATGTGGGGAGGAGCGACCTTTGATGTGGCCTATCGCTTCTTAAAAGAAGACCCATGGGAGCGCCTATTAACGTTACGCGAACGAATCCCGAATATATTATTCCAAATGTTATTACGGGCATCGAATGCAGTTGGCTATAAAAACTATCCGGACAATGTGATTCGTGAATTTGTTGAAAAATCAGCCTATGCCGGTATCGATGTGTTCCGTATTTTTGATAGTTTAAACTGGGTGAAAGGAATGGAAGTAGCAATTGATGCTGTTCGCCAATCTGGTAAAATTGCGGAAGCATCGATTTGTTACACCGGAGATATTGACGATCCAACGCGGAAGAAATATAACATTAACTATTACAAACAAATGGCGAAAGAGTTAGAACAGCAAGGGGCCCATATTCTAGGCATTAAAGATATGGCTGGTCTGTTAAAACCACAAGCTGCCTATCGATTAATTTCGGAATTAAAAGATACAGTTGATATTCCAATTCACCTACACACTCATGATACAAGTGGAAATGGAATTTTCACGTATGCAAAGGCTATTGAAGCAGGAGTAGATATTGTAGACGTTGCCGTGAGCTCAATGGCCGGACTCACTTCTCAACCAAGTGCGAATACGTTATTCTATGCTCTTCAAGGCACGGAACGTCAACCAGATGTTGATATTCAATCATATGAGCTGCTTTCGCGGTATTGGGAAGATGTTCGAAAATACTATCAAGATTTTGAAAGCGGGATTCTTTCGCCACACACAGAAGTGTATCAACATGAAATGCCTGGGGGGCAATATAGTAACCTTCAACAGCAAGCAAAAGCGGTCGGCCTAGGTGACCGATGGGATGAAGTAAAAGATATGTATCGTCGCGTCAACCAATTGTTTGGAGATATTGTAAAAGTCACTCCTTCTTCAAAAGTGGTTGGAGATATGGCTTTATTTATGGTCCAAAATAATTTAACGGAGCAAGATATATTGGAACGCGGAGATAAACTAGATTTCCCAGATTCGGTCGTTCAATTGTTTGAAGGGTATTTAGGTCAGCCGTATGGGGGATTCCCTGAAGAGCTGCAAAAGGTAATTTTAAAGGGGCGCGAACCAATCAATGTTCGTCCTGGTGAATTACTAGAAGATGTTGATTTTGATGAAGTGAAGAAAGAGTTATTTGAAGAATTAGGGCGACAAGTCACTTCTTTCGATGCGATTGCATATGCCCTTTATCCAAAAGTATTTAGAGAATACAATGAAGCCGTTCAACAGTATGGTGATTTATCTGTTTTAGACACGCCTACGTTCCTATACGGAATGCGCTTAGGTGAAGAAATTGAAGTAGAAATTGAAACAGGAAAAACATTAATCGTCAAACTCGTCTCCATTGGACAAGCCCAAGCAGACGGGACACGAATTGTGTATTTTGAGCTAAATGGTCAGCCACGGGAAGTGATTATTCGTGATCAAAGCATCAAATCAGCGGTTGCGTCAAGAGTGAAAGCCGATCCGAAAAACGAAGCACACATTGGCGCTACTATGCCAGGTACGGTGATCAAAGTACTAGTAGAAAAAGGCGAAAAAGTGGAAAAAGGCGACCATTTAATGATTACTGAAGCGATGAAAATGGAGACGACTGTCCAAGCACCTTATTCTGGTGTGGTCAGAGATATTTTTGTACAAGCTGGTGACGCGATTCAACCAGGAGACTTGTTAATTGAATTACAAAAATAATAAAGAAACAGGCCTTGGAATCAACTCCAAGGCCTGTTTCTTTTAATCCATACTTTGACGCTGATTGTAATTGCTCCGAACAACAAGCAATATAAAATAACACAATAAACCGAATAAGCATGTGATAAAGAACGCATGAAGTAATGCGATAGCTAAATTTAACTGAGTGATGATGACAAGTGCACCAGCAATTACTTGACTTAAAGTTAATACAAAGGCGATGATCCATCCCCAATAAAGTACTTTTTGGTGCTGGTATTGTCGAATGGCCATCCAAGTTACATATGCAATCCAAATAAAAATAAGACCAGCGGCTACACGGTGTCCCATTTGAATCCATTCGTACATATTGGATGGTAAGGCAGGATCTGTATTAATACATAATGGCCAATCTCGGCAAACTAAGCTTGATTTTGTATGGCGAACAAGAGCTCCGGTATAAACGACAAAATAGCTGTAAATCGTAATGGCAATAATGTGGAACCGCATTCGTTTATCGATAACAATACGGTCGGCATCAAATTTTTGATCAACTTCAAAAATAAGCAAGGTTAATAAAAAGACAGCGGCAAACGATATTAAAGAAATACCGAAATGAAGAGCTAATACAAAGTCTGACTGTCCCCAAATTACTGCCGCTGCTCCAATTAATCCTTGAAGGACAAGAAAGAAAATCGAAAGTATGGCCAAAAATTTCGTTTCACGCTTGTGTCCAATCGCTTTATATGACCAAATAGCTAAAATAAGGACTAACAAGCCGACTCCACCCGAAACGACCCGGTGGGCAAGTTCAATAATCGTTTCTAATGTAATATTTTCAGGGATGATTTGGCCATGGCATAGCGGCCAAGAACGTCCGCAGCCCATACCAGAGCCTGTTTTGGTGACTAGTGCTCCTCCGAGAAGCACGAATATCATCCCAATCGTTGTTAGGACTGCAAACCATTTTAAATAACGTCGCAAATGCTTCACCTTCTTACGAACATTGTCGAAAAATCATATGCACTTAATCGATATTACTAAAGGAATACTAAAAAAACAATTCTAAAAAAGATTATTCTTGAAAAACTATTGAAACGGAAGGGAGAGTCTGTTAGAAATATTTATGGAATCTATTTGGCCTCTCTTCTACTAAAATAGATTCTATTGTACATACTAATTATGATATTTTGTAGTAAAAAAAACAACCGTTCGGCTAATAACGGTCACAAATTCGACATAAATACTTCAAAAACTCTTCACAAAAACGCAACGAGATATGTTTTAATATAAAAATGATGGGTTTATTTTTGTCCGAGATTTGAAAAACTGAAAATGGTTTCATTTAACCATTCATGTTGTACTAAAATTGTGATTAATATAGCTAGACGACAGTTTTTCCTATATAGTTATGTTATGCGGCTTGACCTTACGTATAGAGAGGGGGGAGAGGCAATGTCCGACGTCCGTACGGTTACCGTTGATAAAGGAAACTTTCCTGAAACATCAGCGTGGCGAGATTTTTTAGCGTTAATCAAAATTGGTATTGTTAATTCAAATTTAATAACAACATTTACTGGATTATGGTTAGCGCTTTATTTCAATAATAAACATTTTCTTCAACATTTAGATATGATGGTTTTGTCATTGCTAGGGTCAACGCTAATTATCGCAGGCTCATGCAGTTTAAATAACTTTATTGATCGTGATATTGATCATGTGATGGAACGAACTAAAAAACGGCCGACCGTTACTGGAAAATATTCTGGTCCAAAAGTATTAACGATTGGTTTTTCATTCATCGTGATTGGATCGTTCCTATTATTTTTAACTTCTTTTACTGCTGGATTAATTGGTTTAATCGGGATTTTTAGCTATGTTGTATTATATACGATGTGGTCTAAACGCCAATATACGTTAAATACGGTTATTGGAAGTATTTCTGGGGCTGTACCACCGTTAATCGGTTGGGCTTCCATTGATCCTGATTTACATGTAGTGGCGTGGATTTTATTTTTATTAATGTTTATTTGGCAACCGCCACACTTTTTAGCACTAGCAATGAGACGAACAGAGGAATATCGTGCGGCAGGAATTCCGATGTTGCCTGTTGTTCACGGTTTTGATATAACGAAGCGACAAATGGTTGTTTGGGTAGCATGCTTGTTACCGTTACCTTTTTATTTGCATTCGTTAGGAATGCCTTTTGTCGTGTTAGCAACCATATTAAATATTGGATGGCTGATTTTAAGTATTGTTGGTTTTCGAGTGAAAGATGATATTAAGTGGGCAACACAAATGTTTGTCTACTCCATCAATTATTTAACTATTTTGTTTGTATTGATGGTTATTATGACCGTCATTTAATAAAGGGAGTTCTTTCTATAAAGAAATCCACATATAATCTTGTTTTCCAGTCCTTGTGTTGCAAAACAATAAACGAAAGAGGGGTTTGATTAAGCTATGAAACAATGGCTAACAAAATGGCGTCTTTACTCACTTTTCGCTATGTTGACGCTCATTTTGTCCGGCTGCGGTGAACCATTCGTTTCCGCATTAAGACCGGCCGGCGAAGTGGCTGAAGATCAATTTAATCTAATGTTAATAAGCACAGCGATTATGGTTTTAGTAATTGTAGTCGTTGTTGCCGTATATGTAATTGCACTTATTCGTTTCCGTCGTAAAAAAGGAGACGAGAACTACATCCCGAAACAAGTGGAAGGAAGTCATACTTTAGAAATTATTTGGACAGTTATTCCAATTATTTTACTTTTAATTTTAGCTGTTCCAACTGTTTCCTACACATTTAAATTTGCTGATGTATCTGAAATGGAAAAAGTAAATGAAGAAGGAAACCGTGAAGCGCTAGTTGTTAATGTACGTGCTAGCCTTTACTGGTGGGAATTCGAATATCCTGATTTAGGAATCATTACTAGCCAAGATTTAGTCGTTCCAACCGATCAAAAAGTTTATTTCCAAATTAAAGCATCTGATGTTAAACACTCCTTCTGGATTCCTGCAGTCGGAGGAAAAATGGATACAAACACCGACAATATCAACAAATTCTGGTTAGAATTTGATGGTGAAAAAGCAAATGAGGCTGGAAACCTATTCTATGGGAAGTGTGCGGAACTTTGTGGTCCTTCGCACGCATTAATGGATTTCAAAGTAAAAGCTATTTCACAAGATGAATTCGCTCAATGGGTAGAGGATATGCAAAATGCAGAAGAGCCTCAACCAACAACTGAGTTAGCAAAGCAAGGACAGGAAATTTTCACCCAAAAATGTTTAAGCTGTCACGCAGTATCTCCACAAGATAATCGACCAGAGCAAGCACGTTTAGCACCAAACTTAGCAAACTTTGGTGAACGTTCACGTGTTGCTGGTATTTTGGATCATAATAAGGAAAACTTAATTGAGTGGTTAAAAGACCCTGAAACAATTAAGCCTGGTAACAAAATGACTGGAACTTACGGTCAGCTTACTGACGAAGAGCTTGAGGCTTTAGCAGAATATTTAATGGGCTTAAAAGTACAGGATTAATTCGGACTAGACAAGGGAGGGTTAAACGTGAGTACCTACGCACAAAAGAAGGGCTTCGCTGCCACTCTTTGGGACTACTTAACAACAGTAGACCATAAGAAGATTGCCATCCTTTACTTAGTTACTGGTGGTCTCTTTTTCATCCTTGGTGGTATCGAAGCACTTGTCATTCGTATTCAGTTAGCGGTACCTGAAAATGATTTTATCAGTGCAGGTCTTTATAACGAAGTATTAACGATGCACGGAACAACAATGATTTTCTTGGCAGCTATGCCATTGTTATTTGCGTTTATGAACGCTGTTGTACCACTTCAAATTGGTGCTCGTGACGTAGCGTTTCCATTCTTAAACTCACTTGGTTTCTGGTTGTTCTTCTTCGGAGGACTATTCTTAAACCTTTCATGGTTTTTAGGTGGAGCTCCTGATGCTGGTTGGACTTCTTATGCATCTTTATCTCTAGCTTCACCAGGCCATGGAATAGACTTCTATGTATTAGGATTACAGATTTCTGGTGCAGGTACGTTAATTGCTGGTATTAACTTCTTAGTTACAATTATTAACATGCGAGCGCCAGGTATGACATACATGCGTATGCCATTGTTCACATGGACAACATTCGTTGCATCTGCACTTATTTTATTTGCGTTCCCGCCTTTAACAGTAGGTCTCTTTTTAATGATGTTTGACCGTTTATTTGGCGCAAACTTCTTTGATGTAGCAGCAGGTGGTAACACAATTATTTGGGAACACTTATTCTGGATTTTCGGACACCCAGAAGTATACATTCTTGTTTTACCGGCATTCGGTATTTTCTCTGATATTTTCTCAACTTTCTCTAGAAAACGTTTATTCGGTTATTCTTCGATGGTATTTGCAACCGTATTAATCGGTTTCTTAGGATTCATGGTGTGGGCTCACCACATGTTCACGACTGGTTTAGGACCAATTGCAAACGCAATCTTTGCGGTTGCAACAATGGCGATTGCTGTTCCTACTGGTGTTAAGATTTTCAACTGGTTATTAACGATGTGGGGCGGAAGTATTAAGTTTACAACTCCAATGTTGTATGCAGTGGGCTTTATTCCTTCTTTCGTTGCCGGTGGGGTAACAGGTGTTATGAACGCCGCAGCTGCTGCCGACTATCAATATCACGATAGTTATTTCGTAGTTGCGCACTTCCACTACGTTATCATTGGTGGGGTTGTTCTTGCGATATTAGCAGCAACACATTTCTATTGGCCAAAAATGTTTGGTACAATGTTAAACGAAACATTAGGTAAAATTACGTTCTGGTTATTCTTTATCGGGTTCCATTTAACCTTCTTTATCCAACACTTCCTTGGCTTAATGGGAATGCCACGTCGTGTTTGGACTTTCTTACCAGGTCAAGGTTTCGAAACAGGAAACTTAGTATCTTCCATCGGGGCTGGCTTCATGGCAGCTGGTGTCATTGTATTACTACTCAACATTGTTATCACAAGTGTGAAAAATGAAAAAGTTGGAAACGACCCTTGGGGAGATGGTCGCACAATTGAGTGGGCGATCCCATCACCACCACCATTCTACAACTTTAAACAAACGCCTCTTGTACGTGGGTTAGATACATGGTGGATTGAGAAGATGGAAGGTAAAAAAGAATTAACTCCAGCAGAACCGCTTGGAGATATTCATATGCCAAACTCTTCTATTTTACCATTTGTTATGTCTTTAGGTCTTTTCGTCGCTGCATTTGGTGCGATGTATCAAGTGGACGATAAGCCTTGGGCAATTCCAGTTTTAATTATTGGTATGCTAATCACACTTGGTGCCATGTTCTTACGTTCTGTTATTGATGATCATGGATACCATATTCATAAAGAGGACTTATTGAAAGATGGCGAAAAGGGGGTTAAGGCATAATGCACGTTGAAGAAAAATTCACGCCGAAAACATGGCCTGCATCTCCTGAAAAGGCAACCCTTGAAGGAAAAAATAAGTTTTTAGGTTTCTGGCTATTTCTTGGGGGCGAAACGGTGCTCTTCGGCTCCCTTTTCGCTACCTACTTAGCACTGAAAGATAAGGTACCTAGTACCGATCATGCGTTAGCAAAAGATTTATTCGAATTGGAACTAGTATTTATTGCAACAATGCTTCTTTTAACAAGCTCGTTAACAAGTGTATACGCGATGTATCACATGAAGAACTACAGCTTCCAAAAGATGCAAGCATGGTTATTAATTACGGTTCTTTTAGGAGCAGGGTTCTTAGGACTTGAGATTTACGAGTTTAATCATTATGTTCATGAATTTGGTCATACTTTTACTAGTAGCGCATTTGGTTCAGCATTCTATACGTTAGTTGGCTTTCACGGTGGACACGTTGCCTTCGGATTGTTATGGATTATTACGCTCATGTTACGTAATGCGAAGCGTGGGTTAAACCTTTACAACGCACCGAAGTTTTATGTTGCCAGCCTTTATTGGCACTTCATCGACGTTGTATGGGTATTCATCTTTACAGTAGTATACTTAATGGGAATGGTGGGATAACCTATGGCAAATCAAACGAATACCGGTAACCCTAGAGTAGACTATGAGTTTCGTCGCAAAAAGAATGCTGAAGACATGAAATTTCAAGTCATTTCCTTTGTGCTAATGATTTTCTTAACCATCATTGCGTTTTTCGCAGTTGGTGGAGATTTCTCGCATTGGTTTGTCGTACCGTTCATTCTGTTATTAGCAGCAGTACAAGTTATTTTCCAATTGTACTATTTCATGCATATGAGCCATAAAGGACACGAAAAACCTGCGTTGTTCCTTTATTCTGGCTTATTAGTAGCGCTTGTTACTGTGTTAGCGTTCGTAACCATTGTGTGGATTTAATTGGAAAAGGAGCTGACCTCCAGATTGGAATCGTCAGCTCCTCTTTTATTTTTACGGGATTTACACATGAAATTGTCATGAACTTGTCAAGACCATTCATTGAATCCCTAAATTGTAAAAAGTATAATAAAGATAGCATGAACTAAAGCGAGGTGAAGGACACGTGCCTTTGAAAATATTTGGGTTTGAAGCATTATGGAGCCCTTTCTTTTTCGTTGCTATTTTGTTTATGACGACCGTATATTTTTTAGTAACGGTTAAGTGGCGCCATGATTTCCAAAATAATGAGCCATTGAAAAAGAAAGAAGGAGTATTCTTTGTCATTGCGATGATTCTTTTGTATGTTATAAAAGGATCACCCGTCGATTTAATGGGCCACATCTTATTCTCTGTTCATATGGTTCAAATGGCGGTATTATATTTATTGATTCCACCGTTATTAATCGTCGGAATTCCATCATGGCTATGGCAGTTTATCATTAAGCAACCAGTAGTAAAACAAATATTCCAATTTGGAACAAAGCCACTAATTGCTCTTATTTTATTTAACGGAATGTTTTCTTTTTATCATATGCCGATGATTTTTGATGTCATTAAAACCGATGAAACATTGCATGGAATCTATACGTTCGTCCTATTTATTTTTGCCATCTTTATGTGGTGGCCGCTTGTAAATAAATTACCAGGTGAAAACAGACTGCATGGGTTAAAAAAAGTCGGTTACATTTTTGCCGATGGCGTTCTATTAACCCCTGCATGTGCTTTAATTATTTTTGCAGAATCACCGATGTATGCCACATATTACGATGCCTCCGTTTGGCTACAAGCTCTAACATTATGTGTACCAATTGATACGTTAGCTGGATTAAATCTATCAGGGCCTGAACTATTTACAGATATGCCCCCAATTGAAGATCAACAACTTGGTGGGGTGCTCATGAAAATTATTCAAGAAATTGTGTACGGTGTCGTGTTAGCCCAAATTTTCTTTGAATGGTACCGAAAAGAACAAGTAGAAAGTGATTCAATTAATGAACAAGCATTATTAGCTCGAAATCCGCAAACTACAGAATAAAATATAAAGCGGCAGGCCATTAAGCAGCTTGCCGCCTCTATATGCTTTTATGATACATAGTAGAAAAGGAGAAAAAGAAATGACAGTGCCAATTTTACCAACGATTAGTACATCTTGTATTGTCATTAGTGCAGTTTTAGTGGCGATTGGTTGGTGGCAGATTAAACAGAAAAAAACTGAAGCTCATCAAAAAACAATGTTTGCTGCCGCTATTTTTGCACTTTTGTTCTTTCTTATCTATTTAAGCAGGACCATATTTATTGGAAATACAGCGTTTGGTGGACCTGATGATGTGAAAATTTACTACACAGTCTTTCTCATTTTCCATATTGTTCTTGCTACTACAGGAGCCGTCTTTGGCCTGGTTACATTATTTTCGGCGTATAAAAAGGAATGGACTCGTCATCGAAAGTTAGGACCAATAACAAGCATTGTATGGTTTTTTACAGCTACGACTGGGGTTGTTGTTTATTTATTGTTATATGTGATTTATCAAGGTGGAGAAACAACTTCCGTTATTAAAGCGATTTTAGGATTTTAACGAAAAAAGACTAAGGGAAGCAAATATCCCTTAGTCTTTTTATATTTTGGTCTGTTAAATGATAGTGTTGATATTTATCATTTCGCTTATGGCGGACGCTTTCCGCGGGCAAGCCGAAAGCCGCTTCCCTCGCTACGCTCAAGTATGGGTTTTGCCTGGCTTCTTGTTCCCGCTGGAGTCGCCGCCGTGTGAACAACTTGCTATAAATCAACAATGAAATATAACATAGCCTATATTTTAAAGTCAGTTTTAATAATTCCTGCTTCTTTGGCAGAATTAAATACAATTAAAACAAGTGGTCCTAAAATAAACCCTAACATACCGAGTAGTTTCAAACCAATATACATTGCTATTAATGTTGCTAACGGGGATAGTCCGATATGGCTACCCATCACTTTTGGTTCGACTGTTCGGCGAATAATTAACAAAATGGCGGCTAAGATGGCCAATTTTGTTCCTAGAGCAATATCACCTGTTACTAGATGAAACAATGCCCAAGGACCTAAAATAACAATCGATCCAATAATTGGAATAAAATCAATTAACCATATAATTAATGACATTACAAAGGCTATGTCAGGAGTAATGATTAAAAGACCGATTAAGGAAGCAATAAAAATAATGATACTAACTAAAAATTGTGCTTTGAAAAAACCAAAAATAACGTAAGACAGTCTAGATGTCATAAAAGACACTTTATCTGCTGTTTCTTCGTTTAAGTGGTTATATATCATTTTACGCAATTGTGGTAAATCAATCATAAATAAAAATAAAGCAATGAGAAAGACTAAAAAGCTGACCAAGTAGTTTGGTATGTATGACAATGCTGCGCTAATGGTCTCGATATTCACATAATTTAAAATAATCTCCTTTGATCTTTTAAAAAAATCGTTGATTTGGGAGGTAATTTCATCGACAAAATCTTTAGGTAAATCTTTTGCAGCATGGGTAAGATACGTTTCCGCATTTGCCCAAGCTACAGAAATTTCATTAATATAGGTCGGGGCATCTTTTACTACCTTTACTGCTTCCCCAACTACTTTTGTCGTCACAAAATATGACGTTAAGCCAATAAAAAGCAAAAAGACTAAAAACACTATTAAAACTGCGTATTTCCGTTTCAGCTTTATTTTTCGCTGGAAAAGCTTTACTGCAGGTTCTAAAAATAAAGCGGTAATTAACGCCGATATGATCGGAATTGAAACTGGTAATATGTAGTAGAGAACAATCCCGATGATGAGAATTGCTAAGATGAGAAAAACCGTCTTTCTTTTAAAAATTGACGCCAAGGTATATGTCTAGCTCCTTTCTAACGACACTTTTTATTTTATTATAGTATGGTTATCATTTTATGAACAATGATTTTGTTTTTTAAATTGTAAAGAAATCAAAGGATTGAATTTAAATAAAAAAGTGTAGAGAATGTAATCTCTACACTCGATTGAAATTATTCTGCAAACATTTCAATTTCTTTTTTCACATCTTCTAAAATTTTCTCACATTGTTTGACTAGATGTTCAGGGAAATGTTCTCCTTCACCGTATTCAACACCGTGTGGATAATAATGTTTACCAAGAAGTGGTTTCATCAGTTGAATTAACGCATCGTGACTTCCTACGTCACCTTCAACAGCGTATCCTTGAACACGTAAGTAGTATGTACCTTCTTTAATTTCAAATTTGCGGTCGTACGTTACACGTTCATAATCCCATTGTGATTCACGAAGTAAACCATGGGAGCGCATGACTTCATCTAATCGAACTAAATCCGCTTTTAAGTTTTCAATTCCAGTATTTTCGAATCTCATGATTATTTCCCTCCTATATGTTCAAACATACCGATCGCATGCCTTAACAGACATTCTGGAAACTACACATTTTAATAATAGACGAAAAGGAAGGAACATGCAATGTGTTCTCACGGAAGTTTTCCAAATGGACAAAAATAGCCTTGAATAATTTTGAACAAAAAGGAGATGCTATTGTTGTGGATAACACAAATAGTGTGAAACACAATGGAAAATGATAAGGAGGGTTTACATGACAACAGTTCGGGAAATTATGACGAGTGACGTCGAAACATGCTCCTTACTAGACAATGTATTTGAAGTGGCTCAAAAAATGAAACAGTACAATGTAGGAGCCATTCCGATTGTTGATGGAGATCGATTAGTTGGGATGATTACCGACCGTGATATAGTGATTCGCTGTATTGCCGAAAAACATCCACCTTCATCCAAAGTGCAAGATATAATGAGCGAGCAGCTTGTTACCGTTTCACCAGATACGCCAACGGATGAGGCGGCTCGATTAATGTCTGAGCATCAAATTAGACGATTACCAGTCGTTGATGGCGAACGGCTCGTCGGTATCGTATCACTTGGAGATTTTGCTGTACGTGAGTTAACAGACAATCAAGCAAAACAAGCGTTATCAGAAATTTCCGAACCAAGCAACGAACATTATTCTCATTAATTCATGTAAAGGTGTCCATTAATGGGCACTTTTTTATGTATTAGTGAAAGTACATAACTGTTTATTGAATTATTTGAAATGATATAATATTAGTAGGAAATAGCTACTCGAGAAAGAGAGGAGGATCCTCCTGAAACTTTTAATTCGCATATTACTTGTTTTAACAATTGTTCTTGTTTATAACATTTATACTAATTCATCCTCGGAGAAAAACGAACTGCTAACGGGAATGGAGCAAAAAGTTCCTAAATATTTGGAAGAACTTAATCAGTCAACTAACGAGTTGATTTCTACGGATGAACGTCCAACACAAGGTGTTTCAACGTTTATCGGAAAAACAGTGGAAGAGTGGACGAAAGTATACGGGAAGCCTTCGAGAATTGACCCTACTCCCTATGGTTACGAATGGTGGATTTATAATCAAGATTATAAGACATATATGCAGGTAGGTGTAGAAGAGAATACAATTGTTACTATATTTGTTATGGGGGAAGAAGTCGATATCTTTCCATACCAAATTGGACAAAAAGTAGAGGATATTTATCAATTTACGTTTGTTGAAACAGAGCACGTTGTTGAGCTTCCTTCTGGCACCTACCGATTTGAATTGTCAGAAGAAGATATAAATACGAGACCACTTATCGCACTTGGAGATATTTATGCCCAGTTGTATATTGATAAATTCACGAGTACACTCTCCAGTGTTCGTTTTTTAAACGGAAAAACACTAGTCAAACAACATCCGTACGAAATGGTGTATCGTGGGGAATTACTTGAAGCAGATCCCCTAACAGAAGAGATGTGGAAAAAGGTTGAATCAGGCACAGAACAGCAAATTTTTGAACTAACTAATATTATACGCCAACGTTTTCAGTTAGATCCGCTTTTATGGGACGAGAAAACGGCTGAAGTGGCCTACAATCATAGTGTTGATATGTATGAAAGCGATTTTTTCTCCCATGAATCTCCCGAGTCAGGAACGCTCTTTGACAGGTTGAAGACAGCTGATATTTTATTTTCGTTAGCGGGTGAAAATATTGCCGCCCATTATACCGATGGACCAGCTGTTGTCGAGGGATGGCTGAATTCGAAAGGACATCGGGAAATTATGTTGAATGAGGATTTTACCCATATAGGTGTTGGGGTGTATCAACAATATTTTACCCAAAATTACATTAGTAAAGAATGGTTAAATGTAGGAGAGAGATAATCTCTCCTATTTTTTTGTAATAATGAAAAATGTTCCTGTTCCGTGGGCAATTAATTGATTAGACGAATCCACAACTTTACCTTCTAACACCATCGTTTTTTTTCCATGATGTAAAAGTTGCGTAGTGGCCGAAATTGAACCATTGGAAACAGGGGCTATGTAATGAATCGATAAATTGGAAGTTACAGCACCTAAATGGTCAGGAAGTAGTTGGTTAGCATAAGTTCCCATGACAGAATCTAATAAAGTAAAGGTGATCCCCCCGTGTAAAATACCTAATGAATTTTCGGTAAGTAAATGAACAGGAAGCGTCCCTCGTGTAATAACACCGTTTTCAAGTTCATAATCAATATGAAAGAGAGAACGTAAATATGTACCTCGTTTATGTTTTTGCTTATTTTTCAGTCCTTCTAAGACGTGTTTTAAAACGTGTATATCTTCTTTCGTTGCTTCCTTTAGTACTGATTCAAATAACGAATATAACTCTTTATCCATTTTTACCCTTCCATTATTATTGTTGTTTTTTATCATATCATGAGTTTCTGAATTTAGCACCATTTCTTTTGTTATACATAGGCTATAGCAGATAAATATCTTGGCGGAGGTGATACGATGTGGAAAAACAACTTCACCCTGACGTAGAAAAATTTAAACAGTTCGTTAAGAACCATCCTAAATTAATCCAACGCGTACGCCGAGGAGAAGTAACATGGCAAGAAATGTATGAAGATTGGTATTTGTTAGGGGAAGACGATCCAAAGTGGGATCCATATAAAGATAAAAATGTAGAAGAACAACCTTCAAAAGAAAGTGATGGGAACTGGATGAACCAAATCGGATCGATGTTAAAAAAAATTGATGTAAATCAGTTCCAATCCCATATACAACAACTCAATGAAGCATTGGGTTCTATTCAAGGAGTATTAGCCCAATTTCAACAATCAAATAAACAAACGAGAACGAGCGGAGAAGAAAAACGCCCACATCCGTTTAGCTTTCGAAAGGATTAGGTGATGATTCATGAGAAGTGATGTGATGGAGTACATTCGACGTGATCCATTTTTACATCAATTTTTACGACAACAACCGGCGTGGTATCGTATGTTGAGTCGTTCCCCACAAGACTTGGAACAATTTGAAATTGCTTCGCTACATTACTATAAAAAAACGATACCACATCGGGTCGAAAAATTTTCCCAAACCCTACAAATGGCATCGATGATGATGTCCATGTTGGATATTATGAAACAATAGGATAGATGCTATTTATAATAGGTCCCTTATGTGTAAAACAAACGCTTCTTGCAAATGATAAAGGCAAGGAGTGATGGAAGATGAAAAAATGCCTTTTGATGATCGGATTTGTCTTCGTCTTATTTGGTTGTAAGCAAGACTTTCCAGAACCAGAATCAGTTTCAGCTGCCCATATTCAACATACGCAACAAAAAAAATTACAAGTTCGACATATTGTGCAAGGAAACAATGTTTTTGTTGAATGTGTCGTCCAAGGGGTATCATTTGCTTCTGAAAAAGGAAAGAAAAATGGGAAAATTATTGTGTATCTTGATGGTAAGCGCTTTGGAGAATATCATACGGCTGCTTTTGTCATGAAGGGAGTAAAAAAAGGTGTTCATTTAGTAAAAATTGATATCGTTTCACCGCATAACGAATCATACCATTTGTCTAGAAATTTTTACGTGACCATTTCGTAAAGCTTGAACATTTTCCCACTCATCTCGAACGTGGTACAATAAAGAGAGGAGGTGGGCGAATGTTAGCAACGATGGAGCAAATTGAAATTATCAATTTTGCTGAACAATTAGCCAATATGATTATTCAATCAGAGACGGCCGAACAGTACCGTCGCTGTTATCATAAATTATATACAGACGAACAAACAAAGCGGAAAATTCAAGCGTTTGTTCAACTAAAGGAACGTTACGAAGAAGTTCAACGTTTTGGGAAGTATCACCCTGATTACAAAGAAGTAACACGAAAAATTCGGGAAGTAAAAAGGGAAATGGATTTAGATGAAAATGTGGCTAATTTCAGACGGGCAGAAAATGACATGCAACAGCTTCTTGATGAAATTAGTCGATTAATAGGTCATGCGGTTTCACCTCAAATTAAAGTTCCGACCGGAAATCCATTTTTCGATTCCTTATCAAGCTGCGGTGGTGGCTGTGGATCGGGAGGAGCGTGTGGTTGTTCTTCATGAGTGATCGTTGGAAAATACGATCACTCTTTTACGTGTTGTAAGGTCTAAGACGAATACAATCTTCACAAATGTTACCACAGCAAAACATTTTTTCTTGCGGGACATAAAAGCGGTGACGGTAAATAAAGGTTTCTACATTTTTTCGAAAAAAATGGGTTTCCGCATGAAGTCTCTTTCCGCGCATCGCTTTACCAGCACAAGATTTAATCAAGTGTTCCACCTCTTCTTTTGGGAGGGAAGAAGTAATATATAAAAAAGGTATCCCTGCACTTTTTCTCATTTTTGCCAAATGAATGGCTTCTTCTTTATTTAATAATTGCAGGAAGTGGTCCCAAATAACAGCCAAATCCATGTTATACACCTTCCAGATATCAGTTGAAAGATTTGCTAAAAATATGCTAGACTTAGGAAAAATACGAATTAGATAGATACAAGTATTAAGGGGAAAATTATATGTTTGTTGAACGTCAAGGGTTAATTGTGTGGTTATATCATTTAAAGCACGTAAAATCGATCCGTCGATTTGGTAACATTCATTACGTATCAAAACGGTTAAAATATGTTGTATTATATTGTAATCAAGACGAATTGGAAACGGTTATAGATAAACTCTCTTCATTTTCATTCGTCAAAAAAGTAGAACCATCTTACAAACCTTTTTTAAAAACGGAGTTTGAAAACTCCAAACCAGATAAAGCAAAAGAATATGATTATAAAATGGGCTTTTAACTTCAAGCTCGTATATGTAATCATTCGAAAAAACACCACTTACAAAAGTGGTGTTTTCTTATTGTAACGGAGGAAGGTATTTATTCATTCGTAATATACCGATTAAATGCTGATAATATAATTCCTTTTCAGCAAACATCGTGGAAGGTTTAACGTTCATTTCGATAATTTCTTTGTTTAGTTCTCTGGCAAGCTCCTTAAACAAATCAAACCGTTTATTTGGCTTTGTATATGGATAAGGAATTCCTTCCCTACAGATATAAAGTGGTTGAAAATCACCTGGTGATGTTGGATGTAATACAACGACGAGGGAAGTGACTTCATTTCCATTCACAACCGTATGAAATGCCATTAAATGAGCAAGGCGGTGTTGATTCCGACGAGCAATTTCTAGTAGCTCATATATGTCCGAATACCCTTCTCCAAGTTCGATAAACCGTTGAATCAACTCTTAACGCCTCCTTATAAATTCAAATTTATCCTCTCTTACTTTATCATTGCCAAGTTAAAATGAGAAGAGAATATTTCTTTGTCCATCCTTTTATTGAAATATTCCTTTTATGAAAATCGTTTGAAAAAATTCCATTAATTCCACAAAAAATTTGTTAATATAGAAAAGTAAAAATGATTTAGTTAAGTGAAAGAATAAGGGGAAACGCAAAATGTTTAGAACATCTTTAATGTTTATATTAACGTCTCTAGCATCCATTGGTGGGTTTTTATTTTTTCAATGGCAAGATTACGTTACGGCACTAAAGCATGAAGACGAAGAACAGGTGATGGTCGATCAAACCATAGAAGTTACTTATCGAGACGATAAGTTATACATTAAACAAACGTTGTACGATCTTCCTGAAGGAACATATACGGTCACCCTGCCAACAGGGATTTCCGAGGCATCCTGTATCAATAGTGAGGGCCAGGCTTGTGAAAGATGGAAAGAAGGGGAGGAAAGGACTTTTTTTACGTCTTCAGGCAATGTTACCATTACCTATCATCTACGGGTTCAAAGAAATACGGAACCTTTGATTAAAAATTGGTATGCCCAATTTTCCAATTTAAAAATTTTACATACCATCGTACAACTATCAGATGAATCGAAGCAGGAAGGGACTTGGGTTGTTAGCGGAAAAAGAACGTCGTTTATTGAAAAAAATTATATAAATTTTTACCGGTTTGAAACAGCAGGGACACCATCTTCTCTTTATTGGCATGAATCTCCTATGGTAATGAATGAGTGGACTTCAACCATCACAGTGTATACACCAACTGAACTTACTATTAAGGCGGAAGAATGGAAAAAGTTTTTAGAGCAAGTAGAGGCAACCATTATTATGTCGGATATACAATCTTCAACAGATGGAAAGCTATATTTTTTTCGTAATGAACAAGATTTTGAGCAATTGCAGTATGAACTTGCTTTTAATTATGTGAATAATCGCTTTGACTTTTTAGAAGAAGAAAAATGGCTTGCTTCTGTTGTTTCTTCTTTACTTGCCGATGAAAAGTCAAATCATTCAAAAGCGAATCTAATCGTACAAGAACTAAAAGATCAGTTGACAGAGAAAACATATTTCGCCTTAATTGATTCTATAATTGCACATGACGGAGAGTTATCGGCCGAACGGTTAGACAATATGATTTACGAACTAACTGGACTTAAAACGAACTTTTTTCAAGAAAATAAGCAAGAAAACGTACCATTTAGGCACTTTTTATTGTTTGATGGAAGGAAGTTACAAGTAAATGGTCGTGTGTTAGACAAGGAAGAGGCTGTGTATTTTTCGGGAAGACGATGGTATCCATTTCTTTCTACTATGCAAGCGCTTGGATATGAAACGAGACCAATTGTCGAACGAGAATCCTATATTGTTAAACAAGCGGGAAACGTATATCGATTATATCTAGATGAAACCTTTTTCATATTTAACGAAGAAAGTTTTGGATTAACGCGCAATCCATTAACCGAACTCAATGAGGAAATTTTCATCGATGAGGCTTGGCTTGAAAAAATTTTCCGAGTGTATATTAGCCACTTAGATGAGACCATTTTGATTGAAAAGAATTTTTAACATATGTTAGCAAAAGGCTCTGTTAAAGAATGCTGTTGCTATTTAGCATTTCGATGCAGGCGGACGCTTTCCGCGGGCAAGGTGCAAGCCGCTTCCCTCGCTACGCTCAAGTATGGGTCTTGCGGCTTCTTGTTCCCGCTGGAGTCGCCGCCTTTCGCTTCATGTGAACAACTTACTAAAAATCAACAATGAAAGATAACATAGCCTAGCAAAAAAAAATCCCTGCAACGAACCATTGCAGGGTCCTCCTAACTCCTTCAAAGAAGGAAAGAAGGCAAAGGGAGAGGAGAAACCGGAGGAAGAACTTATGGGGAAACGTAAGTCTTCTCCGTGGTTGGCAACAACATCAATGACCGATGTTGTTATTATCAGTATCACCAATTGATGATAAATTATGCAGGATGGAAGAAATTTTATGAAGTTTTGAAAAAAATCATTGCAACACAAAAAAGGTCTACAAAAAACAATGCAATTTTCTTAATTTTCTTTATATAATGGATGGTGGACTGAATATTATCTTTTTTTCCTGATATAGCACATCTACTCGAATTATGATAGGATAAGGAAGAAATTTATTTCCTAGAAGTAAGTGGTGAATGGTATGAGAGTAATTTCGGGTAGTTGTAAAGGACGAGTGTTAAAATCAGTTCCGGGAAATCAAACAAGACCAACCACGGATAAAGTAAAGGAATCAATTTTTAATATGATAGGTCCATATTTTCATGGGGGAGTGGCTTTAGATTTATTTGCTGGAAGCGGTGGGGTAGGAATTGAAGCGCTAAGCCGCGGAATGGATAAGGCCATTTTCGTTGATCGTCATCCGAAAGCGATTCAAACCATTAAACAGAACGTTTCCTTATGTAAGTTAGAAGACAAAAGTGAAATTTACCGAAATGACGCTTTTCGCGCGTTAAAAGCTCTGATCAAACGACAATTGACTTTTGATTGTGTGTTTTTAGACCCGCCCTACAAACAACAAGAATTAGAAAAGATTTTACATATTTTAGATAATGAGCAGTTAGTAAATGAAAACGGTTTCATCGTGTGTGAACACGAGGCAAACGTTCAATTACCAAATGAGGTTGGACAGTTCCAAGTCATAAAAAAAGAAACGTATGGAATTATTGGAATTACCATTTTTCAACGGTCGGCTCAACAATAAAGGGGGTTAACAAAGTGGGAAAAATTGCAGTTTGTCCAGGAAGTTTTGACCCGATTACATACGGACACCTCGACATCATTCAACGAGGAGCTAAAGTATTTGATGAAGTGTATGTGTGCGTCTTAAATAATTCTTCGAAAAAGCCGTTGTTTACGGTAGAAGAGCGGGTTCAATTAATTGAAGAAGTGACGAAGCCGATTCCAAATGTAAAAGTAGATACGTTTCAAGGGTTATTAGTCGATTACGCGAAAAGTGTCAATGCCAATGCGATTATCCGAGGGTTACGTGCTGTTTCCGATTTTGAATACGAAATGCAAATTACATCGGTCAACCGCGTGTTAAATGAAGATATTGAAACATTTTTTGTGATGACAAATAACCAATATTCCTTTTTAAGTTCGAGCATTGTAAAAGAAGTCGCCAAGTATAATGGGAATATATCTGAACTTGTACCAAAGCCTGTAGAAGAAGCGCTTAAAAAGAAATTTTCGCTAGACTAGTAAGAAAAAAGTGTCCATATAAAGAATAATCTGTCCATTATTATGAAAAATTTGTTCAAAAGAAAGCAGAGAGTTATTTTCTGGAACAGAACATACTTTTTTCGAAAACCTTAAGGAATGGTACGCAATCTTCGAATAAGATACATATTCGATGTACGATAAAAAGAGAATAGAGACGGAATAATATAAAAAGGGATCGCTTTCACGCGGTCCCTTTTTATTTAGCGATTTTTATTATTTTTTGCCGATAAATCCAACAATAACATACAAGTACGATAATTGTAAAAAGAGGACCAATTGATGAAATCATGTAGTAGGATTGATGGATAAGACTTGATGTGGTTGAAAGGAATACTGGAATAACGTCTGCTGGCTGTTCTTCCATAAAAAACCGTTCGTATATAGGGGACCAACACAACCAAGTGAGGATACTTGAGAAACAGCCGTGTAAAATTCGGGCCAAGAAAAAAGGAGTAAATCGAATATCGGTATCTGCCAAAATACTTGCCACTTGGGCATGAACACTAAAGCCACTAAAAGCAAGGATAAAACTTGTTAGCATTGCTTGATGCATTAAGTCGACATTTTTCACATCACTTGTTAATTGACTTCCTAGCGTTATTTCAAATAACCCTGAAATAAACGGAATACTGAGAGTGCTCGGAAAATGTAGTCCATGAAACACCCATCCAACCAAGAATGCGAAAGTATCTGTAATGTTCAAACGATATAAAATTTGATTGACAACTGAAAAAAGAATAATGAATCCACCTATTAGTAATAACGTGTTCACAGATGAAATAACTGAATCTCCTAAAATTTGCCCGAATGGACGAGTTTCCTTTATACGCGTAACGTGTAATTCATGAAATGCTTTTTGAATAGAAAAGGAGCGGTGGAATCTTGATTCTGAGGGAACTTCTTTTTCTCTTCCATAAAAACGCATGACAAGTCCGACTCCAACATTACCTATATAATGCGACAAGGCTAAAATAATGCCAAGCGACGGATTATGAAAAAAACCAACTGCTACTGCCCCGAAAATAAATAACGGATTCGAAGAATTAGTGAATGAAACAAGCCGCTCTGCTTCTATTTTTGAAATTTGGCCTTTTTGACGCAGTCGGGCGGTTAATTTCGCTCCAGAAGGAAAGCCAGAAGCCATGCCCATCGCCCACACGAAACCGCCTGCCCCAGGGACTCGAAATATGGGACGCATGAACGGTTCTAATAATACACCGATAAAATTGACAACTCCAAATCCAATTAATAATTCTGACATAATAAAAAAGGGAAGAAGTGAAGGAAAGACGATTTCCCACCACATATGTAGTCCTCGAATCGATGCATCTACCACTTCTTTAGGAAAAAAAATAAAGGAGCCTGTTAATAATGAGAGGGACAAAGCAATGAACAGACTCATCAGCATGGACGATTTCATGCAGACCCTCCTTTGACGAATGTAAAACATGAAGGAATTTCGTAACAATGGTAAAATTTATTATTATTACATATTACCAAGCCTTGTCCTCATATAAATCAATATACGAAACAGATAAGAAGTTTAGACCGCTAATTTCGGCAGGAAGGAGGAGCATCCGTGGACAGACCTCGAATCGGGTTAGCGTTAGGATCAGGTGGAGCAAGAGGTTTTGCCCATCTAGGGGTTTTAAAAGTGTTAGTGGAAGAGAATATTCCGATTGATTATATTGCAGGAAGTAGTATGGGAGCGTTAATCGGTACGTTCTATGGGGTAGGGCATTCCATTGAATCGATGTATAAGTTGTCAACCGCCTTTAAACGAAAATATTTTCTTGATTTTACTGTCCCGAAAATGGGCTTTATTAGTGGGAAACGATTAAAGGAATTTATTCACCTTTTTAGTCATCAAAAGCGGTTGGAAGATTTACATCCTCCTGTGGCAGTAGTCGCGACCGATTTGATGCGAGCAGAAAAAATCGTTTTTACACAAGGCTCAATTGCCGATGCGGTTCGTGCAAGTATATCTATTCCTGGTATTTTTGTTCCAGAAAAAATAAACGGAAAATTGCTCGTTGATGGAGGAGTGATTGACCGTGTTCCCGTTTCTGTTGTTCGGGAAATGGGAGCAAACATCGTCATAGGAGTTGATGTTGCTCACGTTAAACAAAACGAAGAGATTACCAATATTTACGATGTGATCATGCAAAGCATTGATATTATGCAAATGGAATTAGTGGAAAGTCGGGAAATTGCGTCCGATGTCATGATTCGGCCACGTGTAGAGCAATTTAGTTCACGAGCGTTCAAGAATACAGAAGAAATTATCGCCATTGGAGAAGAAGAAACTAGACGAATGATTTCGACCATTCGACAAGTGATCCAACAGTGGAAGGAGTAACGACTTATGCTCAAACAAAAATGGTCAAGATGGTTTTTCGTGATTCTAACCGTCATCCTCATCAGTGTATCATTTATTCAACTCCCTTATTACGTAACGAAACCCGGCATGGCTCATGACGTCGAACCAATGGTCGAAGTAGAAGGTGGTTTCGATGCAGAAGGGACCTTTATGCTAACAACGGTTCGATTAGGAAAAGCGAATGTATATTCCTTTTTACTTGCTAAAGTAAATAAATACCAATATTTATACCAAGAAAACGAAATCCGACGAACCGACGAAACGGAGGAAGAGTACCATCTGAAACAACTTCAAATGATGGAAAACTCGAGAGAAAGTGCAATCGAAGTGGCATACAAAAAAGCGGGAAAAGAGATTAACTATCAATATAAAGGTGTCATTGTCATTGATATATATCCAGGGATGCCAGCTGAAGGGAAATTGGAGTTAGGCGATCGAATTATAGCCATAAATCAAATGAAAGTGAAGAATACGGAGCAGTTCATCTCGTATGTTTCCTCAAAAAAAGAAGGGGATTCGATTCGTATACAATTTATACGGGAGGGGAAACAAATGGAAGAAACATTAACGGTGGCTCCATTTCCACAGCAACCAAATAAAGTCGGCATAGGCATAGGGTTAGTAGACGATAAGAAAGTACAAACTGATCCGCAAATTGAAATAAATACGGAAGAAATTGGTGGTCCATCTGCAGGTTTAATGATGACGTTGGAAATCTATAATCAATTAACGAAAAAAGATATAACAAAAGGGTATAAGATTGCTGGAACGGGGACGATCGATTCAGAAGGGAATGTCGGTAGAATAGGTGGTATTGAGCAAAAAGTCGTTGCCGCCCATGAAGCGGGAGCAGACATCTTTTTTGCACCGAACGACCCGATTAGTAAAGAAATCAAGCAACAAAATCACATTGTATCGAATTATGAAGCAGCTTTAAAAACAGCGAGAGACATAGGAACGAATATGAAAATTGTTCCTGTGACTAGCTTTGAAGAAGCGTTAGCTTATTTGGAAAAACTCCCACCAAAAGAAAAATAGACGTGTTTTCTGTTTGTAAAAAACGCTTGGAATGTTCCAAGCGTTTTTACTTTTAGAGAAACGATCATAAATTATGATTTTTTAAAATACACTGGTGGACAAGTGAAATCCATGTTCATGAGGTCTCGTCTTTTCTTTGTTTTTTTAACTCCAATGCCATATGTTCTTGTTGCGAGAAGGTCGAAGGCGAGTAGTTCTTGTACGTTTGCTCCTACTTTCGAAATGAGCGGCAATGATAAATCTTTTTTGATTTGAGAAAGATAGTTTCGTCCATTTTCCGACATACCTAATAAACGAATATAGGAAGGTGCTTTCATCGATTTCCACATATCCTCTTTTCTTGTATTCATTAAAATATGTACGCACATTCGTTGAAGGCGGGTCCATGTATATCGTTTTGTCTTCATTTTTTCCATAAAATCATGAAAGCTTACGGAAGATGGCGCCATTTCTTTCAGACGATATTCAATTCCTTCCTCCACTTCGTATATTTCACGTAATTGTTCGATGGATGATGTTATTAAGCGATATTGCAGAAATGGCCAATACGATTCCCAATGATGTAACTGACCTATTTCTTGATAATAATTTTGTAAGGCTGCTAACGTTGTTACAGGAACATAAGAGGCAATTTGGTTCCAGTCCTTCGTTTCGAAAAACGCTTTTCGAATACTTGTGGCGCTCGCAATCGTATCAGATGAAAAACGTTCATCATGATAATGGGCCGACTTCCGCTCGATTGTATACGGAACGATTGACGCCTGTATGTCATCCACTGCTTTTACATAGTGAAACCCTAATATGTTATTTGGTTGACTTAAATCTATTCCATCCCGAATATTCAATGATTGAAAAGCACGTGATACAGCCGTTGGATAACTGACTCCTTTTTTCATTTCCTGTTTTATAATGGCATCGATTTGATTTTTATGGTTTTTAAACATCTGTACCGTATGGACAAAGTGGTCGATTGTACCAGATTCACTACCAAAGCAAAATCGGGTGCATTTCATACTTTCTAGTAAAAACACAGCCCCAAAAGCAAATGTTTCCGCTTTTTGGACAGCAAAGGTATACGGAAGCTCGATTACGATATCAATTCCTGCTGCTAATGCCATGTGAGTTCGCGTCCATTTGGAAACGATAGCTGGCTCCCCGCGCTGTAGAAAATTTCCGCTCATCACGGCAATAACAACATCAGCATTTGTCTTTCGCTTCGCTTCATTCAAATGGTATAGATGTCCGTTATGAAAAGGATTGTATTCTACAATAACCCCTGTTGCTTGCATGATCCACTCTCCCATTCCTCACATCATTTGCCTTAATTTTAGTGTAATGAAAAGAGGAGAAAATGAAAAGGTAAGAGGTATAGTTCACCATTGTTTGAGAAATATCTACAATATGTAGTACATTAAAAAAGACATAAAGTGATAGTGTAAAGAAAAAATATTGACAAAAGGTATAACGGAAGCTATAATTACCTTTGTTGCCTTGAGGTGATTTATTTGAAATGGTCAACAATACAACTACAAAAATTTCGTAATAAGGGTTTAGCCATCGATGAAATGGTAGATGTCCATGATTTAAAGGAGATTGAACCTCAAATTCGAGACCTTTCTCCGATTCATGTGACGGGTAGAGCAGATATTAGCTCTGAAAAAATTACCTTTCATCTTCGGATTCAGGGCACTTTCGTGTTACCTTGTGCGCGAACCCTTAACGATGTACATTATCCAATTGATATCCAAACACTGGAAACGTTTCTTCTGAAATCACTTCCTTATGAGGAGATGGAGGAAGAAGAAGTGCATCGAGTCCAAGGAGATGTGATTGATTTACTTCCAATCGTTAAGGAACTTCTCCTGTTAGAGGTACCGATGCAAGTGTTTAGCGATGAAGCAGAAGGGGAGCTTCCTTCAGGTAAAGGATGGGAAGTTATGTCTGAAGAGGACGCGTTGTCAAAAGACGAAGAAGAAAAACCAATTGACCCACGATTAGCTGCTTTATCGAAGTTTTTTGAAAAAAAGGATGAATCTTAATTTGGGAAGAACCAGCTAGTTCTGGCCTTCATATTTTTTCGTAATCTCTTTAAGGAGGTGGGAAGAATGGCTGTACCTTTTAGAAGAACATCTAAAACGGCAAAAAGAAAGCGCCGTACTCATTTCAAACTACAAGTACCTGGTATGGTAGAATGCCCAAACTGCGGTGAAATGAAATTAGCTCACCGTGTATGTAAAGCGTGCGGAACTTACAAAGGAAAAGAAGTAGTAAACAAATAATTATTTTCCATCAATGAAAAAGCGTAGAGAGACCATGGCTCTTTACGCTTTTTCTTATTTTTGGCGTTTTTATCATTAGTTATCTTCTCATCCTTCGGTCGTCGTTAAGTTTGTTTTATCAATGGAGCTGACCTTGTAGTTCCAAAAGTTGCTCGATAAAATGAAAGAAAAAAAGGTAGGAGCGATACAATGGGTTCATATGTTATTCAACAACCGTCTACGGATATTCTTATGTTTCGAATTACAAGAGAATCAATTCGAAATGCGATCAACTATGAAGTAATGGAAGGTCTTGAGCACGCATTAAACGAAGTTGAAGAGAACAAGCGTATTAAAGCATTGGTTATTACAGGTGAAGGAGAACAGGCCTTTTGTTCGGGTGGTGATTTATCGGTCTTTCATGGTTTAAAAACAAAAGAGGAAGCATTGCCGATGCTTCAACGGATGGGGAATCTTTTATATCGTTTAGCCACCATTCCTAAGCCTACGGTTGCGCTTGTAAATGGTATTGCGGTCGGAGGGGGTTGTGAATTAGCAACGGCATGTGATTTTCGTCTTGCAAGAGAAGGAACGAAAATGGGATTTATTCAAGGTACATTGGCTATTACTACTGGATGGGGTGGGGCTTCCTTATTATATGAAAAAATGGATGTGTATCGTGCCATGAAAATACTAATGGAAGCTGATGTTTATCCTGTTGAAACATTGGCAGAGTGGGGATACATACATAAAATTATCGCAAAACCAGAATTTAAAGAAGTAGAATCCTTTTTGGAACGAATGGTGTTACGTGATGTCAATGTTATTCAATCATATAAAAAAGTGTTAGTCCAAAAATGGGTGCAAAATGGCTTAAAAGAACGAATGGACAACGAGATAAAAACGTGCAGCGAATTATGGGAGAAGGATGCCCACCATGAGGCAGTCCGTCAATTTTTAAATAAATAGCTATGTTATATTTCATTGTTGATTTTTGCAAGTTGTTCACACGGCGGCGACTCAAAGCGGGGACAAGAAGCCAGGCAAGACCCATACTTGAGCGTAGCGAGGGGAGCGGCTTGCGGCTTGCCCGCGGAAAGCGTCCGCCCAAGCGTAATGTATAAATTTCAACAGGATCGGTTAACAAAGCCAAAAAATTTGTCCTACTATTAAGTTAGTTCCTTAACTCTCCTCTATAGCCTAAAAAATGACAGATAGTAATAGAATTTTCGTCTATCGTTTCTATGAAGTGCATACATATAGATAAAAAAGGAGGGGAGAAAGAATGACGGGAGCACGGCAAGATGCATGGACACAAGACGAAGATTTATTGTTAGCTGAAGTTGTGTTACGGCATATTCGTGAGGGTAGTACACAGTTAAAAGCCTTTGAGGAAGTAGGAAAAAAGTTATCGCGAACGCCTGCTGCGTGTGGATTTCGTTGGAACTCTTATGTAAGAAAACAATATCAATCAGGAATTGAGTTAGCGAAAAAAAGACGAAAGGAACTTAAAAAAGAAACTTCTCAACGTAAAGAAGAAACGGCACTTGCAACATCCTCCTTGTCTATCTCGCAAATCATAACCTATTTAAAAAAAATAGAATCCGACATTTCTTCGGTCCAAAAAATACAAGAAGAAAAAAGTCAGCTACAGTATAAATATAACCAACTACAAGAAGAAAACAAAAAATTGCATCAGGAAAATGAGCAACTAATTGAAAAACTAGAAACTTTATCAGAGGACTATCGAATTATGTTAAATTTAATGGAAAAAGCACGGAAATTAGCACTTAATGAAAACAGTGAGGAAAAGAAAAATGTGAAGTTTCAAATGGACAAAAACGGGAACTTACATCGTGTAGAAAAATAATAGGAAAAGGCTGTCTTACAAGGGATGAAAAATCCAGATAGACAGCCTTTAGTATTATTATTATGCATCAGAGGAAACTTTTTGTTCTTTTACACCATTGGGATACCAAACTAGCGGATTTTCCCCCAAGTCGCGATCCATATCATAGGTGACTGGTTCAAAGCCCATCTTCTCCCAAAACGGCTGGGATTTGACGCGGGCATTCGTTTTAATTGGAAGGCCAAAACTTTTGGCAAACTCCACTAGCTTTCGGCCAAAACCACGATTTTGATATCCTGGTAATACTTCTAATTTCCATAACTCTAAATACGTTTGTGGTGGATCAAAATAACGGTCGTATTTCGCATCCCGTTGATACAAACTCATTCGTGCAACGAGCTTGTCACCAAAGTAAATTCCGTAAAACGGTGAGTCACTGTCGTTTTCAATCATATTCGCTTGTAAATCTTCAAGCATCGATAATTCTTGTAACCCGTATTCTTTAAACTGTTTAAATTCTTCAAGCGTTTTATAATTTATTTTTAAACGTTCAACTTTTTCAGCCATCCGAATCCCCCTTTGTCCTTGCCATTATTGGTCAATAATGACCTAACTATCTTTTGTTTTTATTATATATCAAAAATAAAAAAAATTCTGCCATTAATTTAAGAAAACGTTTACAAAAAAAGAAGGAATTTTCCGATTTTTGTAGAATGCTATGGTTGGGAGTGCCATTGGATCTCAAGCGAAGAAAGGGGTACGAACGTGCGAAAAATATTAATTGCCAATCGGGGAGAAATTGCTTCACGGATTATTCGAACGTGTCAACAATTAGGGATTGAAACGGTCGCTGTTTATTCGGATGCCGATGCCCACATGCCGTTTGTAAAAGAAGCGGATATTGCTTATCGCATCGGTGAATCACCGGTGAACAAGTCGTATTTAAACATGGAAACAATAATTCAAATCGCAAAAGACGAAAAAGTAGATGGTATTCATCCCGGCTATGGGTTGCTTTCAGAAAACGCTCAATTTGCAAAAAAAGTAGAAGAAGCAGGCATATCCTTTATCGGGCCAAAAGCAGAGACCATTGAAAAAATGGGTGATAAAATTGCTGCGCGTAAAACGATGCAGCAAGCAGGAGTTCCAGTCGTTCCTGGAAGTGATGAAAGGTGTGAAACGATTGAAGAAGCGAAACAATTGGCCCAGCAAATTGGGTATCCCGTCATGTTAAAAGCGAGTGGTGGCGGGGGCGGAATTGGTATGATTCGATGCGATCATGAGCAAGCGCTCGTTCAAAACTTTGCTTCTACTAAAAATCGTGCGAAAGCCTACTTTGGTTCTGATGAAGTGTTTATTGAAAAATGTATAAACAACGGAAGACATATTGAAGTTCAAATTTTTGGAGATACTTTTGGTAATTACGTTCATCTTTTTGAGCGAAATTGCTCTGTCCAAAGAAGAAATCAAAAAGTCATTGAAGAAGCGCTATCACCAGCATTGTCAGAAGAAACAAGAGAGAAAATGTATACAGCTGCAATTCAAGCGGCGAAAGCGGTTAAATATGTGAATGCTGGAACCGTTGAGTTTATTGTTGATGAACATGAAAACTTTTATTTTTTGGAAATGAATACACGCTTACAAGTGGAACACCCAGTTACGGAAAAGGTTACTGGATTTGATTTAGTTAAATGGCAAATTCAAGTGGCTGCAGGTGAACCGTTACCTATTAAACAACAAGACATCGTTCCCCAAGGACATAGTATCGAATTCCGGGTGTATGCAGAGGATCCGGTCACGTTTTACCCTTCTCCTGGTAAGATTACGAAGTTATATTGGCCTGACGTTTCATCCGTACGTGTTGATAGTGGCTACGAGGAAGGAGGAACGGTCACTCCGTTTTATGATCCGATGATTGCAAAAGTGATTGTTTCTGGACGTGATCGTAACGATTGCCTTCTACGAGCGAAAGAATATATCGAATTAGTAGAAATTGAAGGAATCAAAACAAATATTCCTTTATTAAAAGAAATGTTGAACTATTCCGCATTTGTTCAAGGAACGTATACGACACAAGTAGTGCAACAATTGTATTCAACAAAGAAATGATATGTAGGAGGATTAAAAGATGAAAGAAATTACATCAAGTATGGCAGGAACCGTGTTATCCGTAATCGTAAGTGAAGGCGATGAAGTATCAGCAGGTCAAACCGTTTTAATGTTGGAGTCTATGAAAATGGAAATTCCTGTCGAAGCTCAAGAGGAAGGAAAAGTAAAAAATGTGAATGTCGGTGTTGGCGACTTTGTGAACGAAGGGGATGTGTTGATTACTTTAGAATAGATACAAGCGAACAAAGGGGAGTGATTCGATTGGCAACAACAATCTCTTTAGAACAAAAGTTAAAGGAACAGAAAAAACAAATTGCTGCAGGGGGACACCCAAAATATCATGAGAAATTAAAAGAAAATAATAAGTTATTCGTTCGGGAACGCTTAAAGCTGTTGTTTGATAACGGCAAATATCAAGAGGATGGGTTGTTCGCTAACTGTCAAGCAGGTGATTTACCTGCTGATGGAGTTGTTACGGCCATAGGAAAAATCCACGGTCAGACCGTCTGTGTCATGGCAAACGATTCAACAGTTAAAGCTGGATCGTGGGGGGCACGGACCGTCGAAAAAATTATTCGTATCCAAGAAACGGCGGAAAAATTAAAAGTTCCTCTACTTTATTTAGTCGACTCAGCTGGTGCTCGAATTACCGATCAATTAGAAATGTTTCCGAATCGTCGCGGAGCTGGACGAATTTTTTATAATCAAGTGAAATTATCTGGAGTGATCCCACAAGTATGTTTATTATTTGGTCCTTCCGCAGCAGGCGGTGCATATATTCCAGCCTTTTGTGATATTGTCATCATGGTGGATAAAAATGCTTCTATGTATTTAGGATCACCCCGTATGGCTGAAAAGGTTATTGGTGAGAAGGTGACGTTAGAAGAAATGGGTGGGGCGCGCATGCATTGTACGATAAGTGGCTGCGGTGATATGCTCGTTCAATCCGAACAAGAAGCGATCGAAGCGGCGCGGAGATATTTAACGTATTTTCCACCGAATTTTCAACACCGACCACAACTGGTGGACCCTGTTGCACCGAAAGAAGGGAGACCGCTAGAACAAATCATTCCGGTTCATCAAAATGCTCCATTTGATATGTATGAATGTATCGACGCCTTAGTTGATGAAGGAAGCTTTTTTGAAATTAAAAAATTATTTGCCCAAGAATTGATTACTGGTTTAGCCCGAATTGGGGGACGGGTTGTAGGCATTATCGCCAATCAACCGAAAGTAAAAGGCGGTGTTCTTTTCGTTGATTCTGCTGATAAAGGAGCAAAGTTTATCCAATTATGCGATGCCTTCCACATCCCGTTATTGTTCTTAGCGGATGTACCGGGATTTATGATTGGTACGAAAGTGGAACGTGCCGGCATTATTCGCCATGGGGCTAAGCTAATTGCGGCAATGAGTTCAGCGACCGTTCCAAAAATATCGGTCATTGTACGAAAAGCATACGGTGCTGGATTGTATGCAATGGCGGGGCCAGCATTTGAACCGGATTGTTGTATTGCGCTTCCTACCGCGCAAATTGCTGTTATGGGACCAGAAGCTGCGGTAAATGCCGTTTATTCAAACAAAATTCAAGCGATTGAAGATCCGAAAGAACGGATGGCGTTTATCCAAGAAAAACAAAAAGAGTATAAAGAACATATTGACATATATAAACTAGCATCCGAGCTCATTGTCGATGATATCGTCTCTCCTAATGAATTACGCGAGGTATTAATCGATCGATTCAATTTATATGAAACGAAGGAACTTCATTTTAGCACACGCAAACATCCGGTATATCCTGTTTAATAGATCTGGGAGCTTTCCCAGGTCTTTTTTCTTCCTTTGCTAACGATTAAAAGCGTTAACAATAATATGTATAGGACCATCGAAGGAATCCTGTCATTCATTCTTTAGAAAGAATTTGCTACAATGAAAAGAGATAATTGGGTAGCGAGGGAAAAATATGAAAATCGGAATTGTTGGGAGTGGGGCATTAGGTCTTCTATTTGCCACCTACTTAAGTGAGCTACATGAGGTTTTTCTTTTCACAAAACGAAAGGAACAGGCAGATATTATTAATGAAAAAGGGATTGAGCGGATTT
This sequence comes from Aeribacillus pallidus, assembly GCF_050478865.1. Lineage (NCBI taxonomy): Bacteria > Bacillati > Bacillota > Bacilli > Caryophanales > Bacillaceae > Aeribacillus > Aeribacillus pallidus. The sequence continues at coordinate 59,378 of NZ_JBCNBW010000001.1, forward strand.
TCCAAAATAAAAAGAAATATGTAGAAGTTTTGGCATTTCCGATAAACAAAATGATTCGTCAAGGGCTAGACTTATTAATTGTTACCGTAAAACAATATCATCTCACAGAAATGATTGAATATTTTCAAACACATGCACATATTCCGACTTTGTTTGTTCAAAACGGGATGAAACATTTGGAACTACTTAAGCAACTTCCTCATCCACAGTTGTATATCGGTACCGTCGAGCACGGCGCATTACGGTTATCGGACAACGCTGTTCGACATACAGGTATCGGAAAATTGAACGTAGCGGTATTTCGGGGCGATCGAAATATTTTAGAGAAGTTATGCGAGCGGCCGATTCCTCATTTTCCGGTAATTATAGTAGAAAATGGAACAGAAATGTTATTAAAAAAACTAGCCGTTAACGCTCTCATAAACCCTTTGACAGCGGTGCTTCAAGTCAGAAACGGGCAGTTAATTAGCAACAAACATTACTTTCACTTAATGAACCAATTATTGAATGAATTTGTTGCCGTTTTTCCGAATTTTCATTTACTTACTTTATTAGACCATATCGTTCATATTTGCCAAACGACTTCGGCGAATCGATCATCGATGTTACAAGACCTTGAAAGAGGAAGAAAAACCGAAATTGATGGTATTGTTGGATACATCCTCGATGAAGCGAAGAAAAAAGAGATTCAAGTTCCTTTGTTTGAAACGTTATATTGGATGATTAAAGGAAAGGAAGAGGAGAGTTAGCTGTGAGTACAATAGTTTCGAGTATTCTTGCTTTATTGATCACCATCCCCATCATTGGTTATTTACTTGTGTTCGTCATCGTTAAACAAGCGACCAAAAACCATCGAACAGCGGTTCGTTATGGGATTGATGTAACGACAATGATTTTGTTATTTGCGGTTCATTATATGCTTTTAGTTATTTTTAACCAATCGTTTTTTTGGATGATTTTAATAGCTTTATTAGTGATTGGGATCATGTTTGTTCTTTTACATTGGCAGGTAAAAAAAGAAATTATTATATCGAAAGTGCTCAAAGGATATTGGCGTCTCAACTTCCTCTTGTTAAGTATTGCGTATTTTGTTTTGTTAATGTATGGTTTAACGGTCCGGGTGATCGAAGCAGTAGCCCCCTACCTGTAAAAATTCAAGCAAGTTTTTTTTCATGAGGAAAAGAAAATGTTATACTCAATGAGAAAATTTAACCGGAGAAAGGAAGACAAGCATGGAATTGGAACAAATCGAAATTCCATCTAGTAATACATTCGCATCAAAGTATTTTCATCAAGACAAACATGTCATGTCGTTCTTTCATTACGATTGGACGAAGGAAGAAACCTATGTTGAGCGTCTAAACGATTTGAGGCAACGGTCCTTTTCTCGGGATATGCTTGTCCAATGTATACAGCGCTATATGCAAAAATTTCCTATGTCAGATCAAGTTCATAAATCACTTGAAAAATTAGCTCAACCCGATTCTGTCGTTGTTGTCGGAGGACAACAAGCAGGATTACTAACTGGACCGCTTTACACCATACATAAAATTTTTTCGATTCTTCATTTGGCAAAGCAAAAAGAAGAGCAATTGGGGGTGCCGGTCGTCCCACTTTTTTGGATCGCTGGGGAAGACCACGATTTTTTAGAAGTGAACCATATTTTTGTCGAAAATGGAATGAAGCTAGAGAAAATAAATTTTACGGTTCAACCACTTCCAAAACAAATGATTTCCCATCTTTCATTGAATAAAGAAGAATTGAAAGATTGGGTTGAAGACGTGTTCCGGTTACTCGGTGAAACATCTTACACTACGGAATTAATGAACCTAGTTTTTGAAGCCATTGAATCAACCGAGACAATGACAGAATTTTTTTCCTATATTATCATGAAGTTGTTTAGGGCATACGGCTTGCTAATCATTGATTCAGCATATGAGCCGTTGCGTGAAATGGAACGTGCCTTTTTTAAAGCGTTAATCCAAAATGAGCGGCAAATTACGAAACATGTTTTAGCCCGACAGCAACAGATGAAGGCGAATGGATGGTCCCCTCTAATTGAGATCAATGATACTTCTACAAATTTATTTTATTATGATGGCCAAGAGCGACTCTTACTAGAATTTGACCCACAAACGGAGAGGTTTCACAGCAAACATCATGAGGTGTCCTTTACGCTTGATCAACTGTTGCAGCAAGTGGAGATAACTCCACAGCAATTTAGTAACAATGTAGTCTCCCGCCCGTTGATGCAAGAATGGTTATTTCCGACCCTTGCTTTTATTGCGGGTCCAGGTGAAATCACTTATTGGGGAGAATTAGGTCAAGCATTTGAACATTTAGGATTTAAAATGCCACCCATTGTTCCGCGTCTTCATATCACTTATGTCGAACGTTCGATTGAGCGAGATATGAAGGAGCTTGGGTTAACACTTTCTTCTGTGATTCAACACGGTGTCGGAAAAGAAAAAGAATGTTATCTTGCTTCTATTCAAGATGAGGAAGTGAATCAATTAATTCGAGAAACTAGTCGTTGGTTAGAGCAACAGTATGAAAAAATTATGGAAAAAGGGCATTCAATTGAAAAAGGATTAACGCCAATCATTGACAAGAATCTGCGCTTCCACCAAAACCAACTCTATTATTTACAACAGAAAATGCAAGAACGACAACAATTAAAGCATCAACATCAAATTAATCAATATAACCGAGTTCAACAACATATAAAACCGTTTGACAGCTATCAAGAACGCAGCTGGAACATATTTTATTACTTAAATAAATATGGTGTTGATTTTATTGACCAATCATTGAATCTCCCATATTCGTTCCAATGTCCACATCATCTCATTCGAATATAAAATCGGGGCTAAGGCAGCCTCGATTTTTTTTATGACAAAAAAGTGGTGGATTTTCTTATATACAACAAATTCAGAAGGAGGCACTCAGAAATTAAAAATGAAAAAGAAACTATTTTTGGTGAATTAGTCGAGAAATCCTTTTTCCAATGAATTTAACAAAGCAGGAGTTTACGTTCAAAAAGAGAATGTTTAAATAACTGTGGTACAAAGTGGGGGAATGTGGTACATTGGAGTTAGAAAGTGGGGTAGACGGGTATGTTCATGGGGGAATATCAACACAATATTGATAGCAAAGGTCGCCTAATCATTCCTGCTAAGTTTCGTGAACATTTGGGTAACGCATTTGTGTTGACTCGAGGGCTTGACCAATGTTTATTCGGATACCCCATGAACGAATGGAAGCTATTAGAAAACAAATTGAAGACGTTACCTTTGACGAAAAAAGATGCTCGTGCGTTTACCCGGTTTTTTTTCTCTGGTGCTACCGAATGTGAACTAGACAAACAAGGTAGAATCAACATACCATCTTCCCTTATCCAGTACGCTCAGCTGGAAAAAGAATGTGTAATTTTAGGTGTTTCCAATCGAATCGAAATTTGGAGCAAAGCTTTATGGGAAGATTTCTTTGAACAATCGGAGCATTCTTTTGCTGAGATCGCAGAAAATATGATTGGATTTGATATATAATTTGTTCCATTGGAAAGGTGAAAAACATGTTTAAACATACAACAGTCTTACTGAAAGAAACGGTAGATGGATTACAGGTAAAACCTGATGGAATTTACGTGGATTGTACGCTAGGTGGAGCAGGACATAGCGAATACTTATTATCACAACTTTCGGAAAAAGGTCGCTTAATTGCTTTTGACCAGGATGAAATGGCTCTAACCCATGCCAAGGAAAAATTGTCCGCCTATGAAGATCGGGTGACATTCGTTAAGAGCAATTTTCGATACATAAAAGAAGAACTGAATCGTTTAGGAATAAACCAAGTGGACGGAGTAATCTACGACTTAGGAGTTTCTTCTCCCCAATTAGATCTTCCTGAACGTGGTTTCAGTTATCAGCATGATGCACCTTTAGATATGCGGATGGACTTAGATAAAGAGTTAACAGCCTACGACATCGTCAATCATTGGCCGTTTGAAGAGCTCGTCCGTATTTTTTCAAAATATGGCGAAGAACGCTTCTCAAAACAAATTGCCCGAAAAATTGAACAGGCGCGCGAACGGAAGCCAATTGAGACAACAGGCGAATTAGTAGAACTCATCAAAGAAGGGATTCCAGCTCCTGCTAGGAGGAAAGGGGGGCACCCAGCCAAACGAGTATTCCAAGCCATTCGGATTGCTGTAAACGATGAATTAGGAGCGTTTGAGGAATCATTAAAAAAAGCGATTGAATTATTAAAACCGGGTGGTCGAATTAGCGTCATTACCTTTCACTCATTAGAAGATCGTATTTGTAAAACGATTTTCAAAGAATATAGCCAAGCACCAGATTTACCACCAGGTTTACCAATCATTCCTCAAGAATTTAAGCCAGTTTTAAAACTAGTTACGAGGAAACCAATTTTACCTAGTGATGAAGAATTAGAGCAAAACAATCGGGCACGTTCAGCAAAATTGCGTATAGCAGAAAAACGATAAAAAGGAGGAACAAATGTGGGGAACGTAGCTAGAAAATATCAAACACAAGAATCTGTAAACCACCAGCCAAAACAAACGGTTCAAACAAAGGTAAGGCAAAAGGTAGGAATTACAAAAGGGGAAAAGTTGTTAGGGGCGCTGTTCATTACTTTTATTTGTGTGATGGCGGTTCAACTGATTCAAGCGCAAGCGGATATTTATGCAGTGAATAAAGAAATTCAAGATGTTCAAAAAGCCATCCAAGAGCAAGAAAAACAAAATGAACAGCTTCAGCTCCAAGTGAACGAGCTTAGTACGTACGAACGCATTTGGCAAAAAGCAAAAGAATTAGGCTTAGATTTAAACGAGAATAACGTCAAGGTTGTGCAGAAAAAATGAACCAAGTAAAAGGCAATATGAAACGAGGAGCAGTAATATTGTTTTTAATATTCAGCCTCCTCTTTTTTATATTAATTTTCCGCTTTATGGTGATTCAAATTACCGGTGAAGTGGATGGAAAAGTGTTAGCAGCAAAAGCGGCTCAACAACATTTACGGAGTGCCGTTTTAGAAGCTACCAGAGGAAACATCTATGACCAACATGGAGAAGTGATTGCCGAAGATACGGTTTCCTATTCCCTTATCGCCATTTTGGATCCTAAAGTGACAACCGATATGGAGCATCCACGTCATGTTGTTGATCCAGAAATGACAGCTGAAAAGCTTGCAACCGTGCTTTCCATGAGCAAAGAAGAAATTTATCAAATTTTAACAAAGAAAGGACGATTCCAAGTAGAGTTTGGAAGTGCCGGGAGAAATTTAACAGTTCATGAAAAAGAACAAATAGAATCGTTGAACCTTCCAGGCATTACTTTTATTGAAGATCGTAAACGGTCCTATCCGAATGGTGTGTTTGCGTCTCATTTAATCGGCTTTGCAGAAAAAGAAGTCGTTGATGGGAAAGAAGAATTGGTTGGAGTACTAGGGATTGAAAAAAGCTTCAATAATTTGTTAAAAGGAAAAGACGGATATATTCAGTACGAAAGCGATATATGGGAATATATATTGCCGAATAGCACAAAAATGGTAAAAAAACCGGAAAACGGAAAAGATATTTATTTAACGATTGATAAGAAAATCCAAACCTTTTTAGAAGATGCACTAACGGAAGTAGAAAAAGAGTATTCTCCGAAAAAAATGATCGCCATCGTCGCAGACCCAAAAACGGGTCGAATTTTAGCGATGGGTCAGCGCCCATCCTTCCACTTAGAAACAAGAGAAGGCATTAATCAATCTTGGCATAATGAAGTGGTGGAGTGGGCGTATGAACCAGGTTCGACCATGAAAATTTTTTCATTGGCAGCGGCTGTTGAAGAAGGAGTATTTCATCCAGAGGATACGTATGTATCTGGTTCTTACCGTTTGGAAAGTGGAGGATCAATTAGAGACCATAACGGAAAAGGTTGGGGGAAAATTACGTTTTTAGAAGGTGTTCAACGTTCCTCAAACGTAGCTTTTGCCTACTTATTGGAGAAAATGGGAACCGATGTGTTTCGTGAGTATTTAGATGCATTTAAGTTCGGTGTTCCTACAGGCATTGGTTTGCCGAATGAACCAAGCGGGCACATTTTATATAATTGGCCGATCGAAAAAGTTACAACGGCTTTTGGACAAGGAACTACAGTGACTCCGTTACAATTAATTCAAGCGATGACGGCAATTGCTAATGACGGTAAGATGATGAAACCGTACGTGATTGAAAAAATTGTCGATCCAGACACGAATAAAGTGATTAAGCAATCCGAACCAGCAGTGGTTGGTACTCCAATTAGTAAACAAACAGCCAAAGAGGTGCGAGATATATTAGAAACCGTTGTCTCCGCGCCTGAAGGAACAGGGCACGCCTATCAATTGGAAGGCTATGATGTTGCCGGAAAAACAGGGACAGCACAAATTCCAAATCCAGACGGTCGTGGATATTTAACTGGTTGGGACAATTATCTTTTCTCGTTTTTAGGTATGGCGCCAAAAGACGACCCACAATTAATTATGTATGTGGCTATCCAACAACCAGACTTAGACGATGAAAAATATGAATCAGGTTCAGCCCCTGTATCCAAAATCTTTAATCCGGTTATGAAAAATAGTTTACAATATTTAAATATCCAACCGAAAGAAATGAAAGAAGCAAAGATTGTAGAAGTTCCTAACGTGATTGGAATGTCTGTAGAAAAAGCGAAAAAAACGTTAGAAAAAGAAGGCGTTCAAGTGATTGTGCTTGGGAAAGGCTCTAAAGTTGAACGACAGCTTCCAGAAGAACATATTTCGATATTAGAACACGAAAAAGTGATCATTCAAACCGATGGTAAGCTCACCATTCCAGATATGACTGGTTGGTCGAAACGGGATGTCATGAAAGTAGCAGAAATTGCGGAATTAGAATTGAATATGGTCGGTAAAGGTTTTGTCATTAATCAAAATTTAAAACCGAATTCACCGGTTAAAAAAGGAGATCAACTCGTCGTTACTTTCCAAACGCCAGAAGAAAAGATGAATTCGGAAATGGAAGAAACGGGAGAAGAAGAAGAGCTTCCATTAAATTAATGAGAGCTAGTGAATGAATCGCTAGCTCTTTATTTATCTACTTTTTGGTTGGATAAAACATGTTAGTAAAATATCTGCTTGGCAAGCTGTGAATGGCGTTGGCGAGTATTATCCGCTAGTGGCAATTAAAACTTCGGATTTGGCAATTAATTTTTCAAGATTGGCAAGTAAACTTCCAAAACCGGCAAGTAAATACTGAATTTAGCAAGTAAACTGGTAAGTTGGTAAAAATATTAAAATTAATTATTTCATTGGATTAGTAACCTTAACTATTCCTACTGGACAAAATGAAAAAGAAACCTAGAGTTTTCCTGTTCACTGATAACCGGATCCGGCAATCGGGTATGGATTCATTGAAGGTCTAATCCAAAAGGTACAAGCATATATTGGAACGAGCCTGATAAAGAGGAGGTTCGTCCGTTGAAGCGTGTGTCCAATGTCACTGTAAGGCGTCGGCTAGTATTAACGCTTATTTTTGGATTATTGATTTTTTTAATTATCGACTTACGACTAGGCTATGTGCAATTTGTATTAGGCGATTGGTTGACGGGAAAAGCACAAGATTTATGGAGTCGAAATATTCCGTTTGAACCAGAGAGAGGAAAAATATTAGATCGTAACGGTGTCGAGCTAGCAACTAATCAAAGTGCACCAACTGTTTACGTTGTACCTAGACAAGTAAAAGATCCTGTAGAAACGGCGGAAAAACTTGCGGCAGTATTGAACATGTCGAAAGAAAAAGCGTATCAACATGTAACGAAGAAAACGAACATTGAACGAATCCATCCGGAAGGTAGAAAAATCTCCATTGAAAAAGCGAACGAAATCATGGATTTAAATTTAAAAGGGGTGTATATCGGTGAAGATTCGAAACGATATTACCCATTTGGAGATTATTTGTCACACGTTTTGGGGTTTGCTGGGGTGGATAACCAAGGATTAATGGGATTGGAATTGTATTACGATAAAGAGCTGAGTGGTGAAAAAGGCTCAGTTCAATTTTACTCCACTGCGAAAGGACAACGAATGCCAGAAATGCCAGACGATTATCAACCACCAGTGGATGGGTTAGACTTAAAGCTAACCATTGATACGAAAGTGCAAACGATTGTTGAGCGGGAACTCGATAATGCAGAAGCGACATATCAGCCGGATGGAATTATAGCGGTAGCAATGAATCCAAACAATGGGGAAATATTAGCGATGGCGAGTCGACCGAACTTTGATCCAGGTGATTTTCAAAGCGTTCCCCCAGAGATTTATAACCGTAATTTACCAATTTGGAGTACGTATGAACCAGGATCGACGTTTAAAATTATCACATTAGCCGCTGCGTTAGAGGAAGGAAAAGTCGATTTAGAAAATGGAAGATTTTATGATCCAGGTCACATTGAAGTAGCTGGGGCAAAGTTACGTTGTTGGAAAAGAGGTGGACACGGTTCACAAACGTTTCTTGAAGTGGTTCAAAATTCTTGTAACCCAGGGTTTGTTGAATTAGGTCAACGGCTTGGGAAAGAAACGTTATTTCAATATATTAAAGACTTCGGGTTCGGGCAAAAAACAGGCATCGATTTACATGGAGAGGGAACCGGTATTTTATTTAATCTAGAAAAGGTCGGTCCAGTGGAACTCGCTACAACTGCATTTGGTCAAGGGGTGGCCGTCACACCGATTCAGCAAGTAGCTGCTGTGGCGGCAGCGGTGAATGGAGGAATTTTGTATCAACCGTATGTGGCGAAAGAACTGATTGACCCAAATACCGGTGAAGTTGTGATGCGAAACACCCCTGTGGCGAAGCGTCGGGTGATTTCTGAAGAGACGTCAGAACAAATTCGGTATGCCCTAGAAAGCGTTGTCGCTCAAGGAACAGGGAAAAATGCTTTTGTAGAGTCGTATCGTGTCGGTGGAAAGACAGGGACGGCCCAAAAAGCCCAAAATGGGAAATATTTAGAAAATAATCATATCGTCTCGTTTATCGGATTTGCTCCAGCCGATGATCCGCAAATTGTCGTTTACGTAGCAGTAGATAATCCAAAGGGAACCGTTCAATTCGGGGGCGTTGTCGCTGCTCCCATTGTAGGAAACATCATCCGAGATACGTTGCCGGTGTTAGGGGTAGAACCACGAAAAGACCAAATTGAAAAAGAAAGAACCTACTTGGACACGCCGATGGTGGAAGTACCAGATTTGGTTGGCTTAACACGAAAAGAAATTGTTCAAAAATTTTTCAACTTGAAATTAAACGTTACTGGAACTGGAACAACGGTTGTAAAACAAGCACCAGAACCTGGTGTAAAGGTCAAAGAAGGGTCGACCATTCGCATCTATTTAGGTGAAGAGTAGGCTGTCATAAATGACGGCCTGTCTCTTCTTCATTACACTTTCTTTACTTTTACAAAATTAGCATAGACAACGGTTTTTCGGTAAAATATAATGTGATTGTTTCCATACATATGAGAGGGATGAAACCAATGGATTTACAAACAATACTTTCATACTTACCAATTAAAAAAGTGCTTCATCATGGAAACCCTATGATTATTTCTATTGAAAATAATCATCAACATGTGAAAAATGGAAGTTTATTTGTTTGCATCACAGGGGCCCGATTTGATGGGCATAACTTTGCCGAAGAAGCTGTAAAGAAAGGTGCAGTCGCTCTTTTAGCAGAAAAAGACGTAAAGGTAACTGTACCAACCATAATTGTCAAAGATACAAAAAAAGCCCTTGCACTTTTAGCGGATATTTTTTATGGACAACCTACCCACAAACTCCGATTAATTGGAGTAACGGGGACGAATGGAAAAACAACGACGACACAAATAATTGACCATTTGTTTCAACAAGCAGGTGAAAAAACCGGCTTAATTGGCACCATGTACATGAAAATTGGTGACCGAAAAATAGAAACGAAAAATACGACACCGGATAGCTTAACGTTACAAAAAACGTTTAAAGCAATGGTAGATGATAAAGTAACTACTGCGGTGATGGAAGTTTCCTCTCATGCGCTCGTTCAAGGTCGTGTGCATGGATGTGATTACGATATCGCTATTTTCACGAACTTAACACAGGATCATCTCGATTATCACGGAACGATGGACGAATACCGTCGGGCCAAAGGTCTTCTATTTGCCCAATTAGGAAACACGTTCCATCACAATCGTCCGAAATATGCTATTATGAATAGCGATGATCCAGCTTCAACTGAATTTATGATAGAAACCGCTGGAGCACACGTAGTTACTTACGGTATTGAAAAAGAAGCAGATTTTCGTGCAACGGATATTCAATTACACCCAACCGGAACGAGATTCCTTTTGCACTATCCTGAAGGAACAGCAACCGTCAACATGAAGTTAATTGGAAAATTTAACGTTTATAATGTATTAGCGGCGGTTGCAGCAGCATACGTTTCCGGAATGGAAATATATACGATTTTACAAGGTATACAATCGTTAACGGGTGTTGCTGGACGGTTTGAAGTAGTGGATGGCGGTCAAAACTTCTCCGTCATCGTCGACTATGCGCATACGCCAGATAGTCTGGAAAATGTGTTAAAAACAGTCAAGCAATTAACAGACAAGCGTATATTTGTGGTCGTTGGTTGTGGAGGCGATCGAGATAAAACGAAACGGCCGATAATGGCTCGGATTGCGTGTCAATATGCAGACATCCCGGTCTTTACATCAGACAATCCGCGTTCAGAAGATCCGATGCAAATTTTACGGGATATGGAACAAGGAGCCGAAGGACAGGCGTATCAATTGATACCTGACCGTAAACAAGCGATTTTTTGGGCAATTGAAGAAGCAAATCAAGGCGATGTCGTCCTTATTGCCGGTAAAGGGCATGAGACGTATCAAATTATTGGTGACCAAGTCCTTGATTTTGATGATCGTCAAGTAGCATTAGAAGCGATTAAGGGGCGTCTATAATGCTCACATTTCAAGATGTATCAACGGTTTGTCCCAATTTTCGGGGGGCAAAAGACGAACAAATTCGTTTTCATTCGTTGTTGCTTGACCTATCCCTAAATGGGGAGAAAGGGTTATTTATCGCGTTAACATCCTTTGACATACTAAAGGCGATTGAACAAGGGGCCATCGCGGCCATGTGGCCTTCCAATCAACCTTTACCAGCAGCAGTACCAACACTTTTTCCTGTGTTTTTCGTCGAAAGGGTGGACGAAGCACTTCTCACCCTTTTAAAAACATACTTACAGAAATTAAATAAAGAAGAGTGGGAGCAGATGACAAACATCGTTTTTACAAAAGATAAACTTCTGAATGATTGGATTAAAACATATGATAGGGCAATAAAGAAGGAAATTTTTCGATGCATCACCAAATTGCAGCAACACATCAATAGGAAGAAAGGTGGGGATAAAAGATGTTAGAGCAAGTACTTTTATTTTCGTTGCTAATGGCCTTTTTAATTGCCGTTCTTTTATCTCCAATATTTATCCCTTTTTTACGAAGATTAAAATTTGGCCAAAGCATTCGGGAAGAGGGACCAAAATCTCATCAGAAAAAGTCAGGTACCCCAACCATGGGCGGAATTGTCATTTTAATATCTATTATCATTTCAACTCTTTTAATGACAATGAAGTATTCCAAGCCGAGTGTAGAGATATACTTATTGTTACTCGTTACAATTGGTTTTGGTTTATTAGGATTTCTTGATGATTTTATCAAGGTCGTAATGAAACGAAATTTAGGCTTAACCTCTAAGCAAAAATTATTCGGGCAAATTGTCATTTCAGTGATCTTTTATATCGTATTTCAACAACACGACTTTTCAACGGTGATTACGGTACCTTTGATTGATTGGTCGATTGATTTAGGACATTTTTATGTATTATTCATTATTTTTTGGTTAGTAGGTTTTTCCAATGCAGTGAATTTAACAGATGGTTTAGATGGTTTAGTATCCGGCACATCGGCCATTGCTTTCGGAACGTTGGCCATCTTAGCATGGAATCAATCTCAATATGATGTAGCGATTTTTTCTGTTGCTGTTGTAGGTGCGGTTCTCGGGTTTCTCGTCTTTAATGCCCACCCGGCAAAAGTGTTTATGGGAGATACCGGTTCCCTTGCCCTCGGAGGAGCTATTGCAACGGTTGCGATTTTAACGAAATTGGAATTTTTGCTAGTTTTGATTGGTGGTGTATTTGTCATCGAGACTTTATCTGTCATTATTCAAGTCATTTCTTTTAAAACGACAGGTAAGCGAGTATTTCGGATGAGCCCGTTGCATCACCATTATGAACTCAAGGGTTGGTCCGAATGGCGAGTGGTCGTTACGTTCTGGACTGTCGGATTATTATTTTCCATTTTAGCAACATATATCGAGGTGTGGATGTAGTTGAAAACGATCAAAAAATATGAAAATAAAAAAGTCCTTGTATTAGGATTAGCGAAAAGCGGGGTAAGTGCTGCCTCGCTTTTACATAAGTTAGGTGCTTTTGTTACCGTCAATGATTACAAACCGTTGTCGGAAAACCCAGAAGCTCAAAACTTATTAGATGAAGGAATTAAAGTCATTTGCGGAGGTCATCCACTTGAGCTCATCGATGAAGGATTTGAACTCATTGTGAAAAACCCCGGAATTCCTTATGACAACCCGTTAGTAGAACGGGCTCTTAAAAAAGGGATTCCAATTATTACAGAAGTCGAGCTTGCATACGAAATTTGTGAAGCAGAGTTTATTGGTATCACGGGGACGAATGGGAAAACAACAACGACGACGCTCATTTTTGAAATGTTAAAAGAAGGTGGGAAAGCTCCGTTAATTGCTGGGAATATCGGAAAAGTAGCTTCTGAAGTCGTTCAACAGGCGACGAAAGCGAATGATATTGTCATTGAACTTTCATCGTTTCAATTAATGGGCATTGACAAATTTTGTCCGAAAATTGCGGTACTAACAAATATTTACGACGCCCATTTAGATTATCACGGTACAAAACAAGAGTATGTCAATGCAAAAGCTCAACTCATTAAAAATCAAACTAAAACCGACTATTTTGTTTACAACGCTGATCAAGACGAAGTTGTCGCTATTGCAAATAGTGGAAAAGGGATGCACGTTCCGTTTTCAACTACTCGTAAAGTTTCTATTGGGGCGTACATCGAAAACGGTTGGCTTATGTTTCAAACAGAGCGAATTATGCCTGTCAAAGAAATTCGCCTTCCAGGTCAACATAATTTAGAAAACATTTTAGCCGCGGTTGCGGTTGTAAAGTTAAAAGGGGTTTCCAATGACGCCATATACCGGGTGTTAACAACGTTTAGCGGTGTCAAACACCGGACTCAATTTGTAAAAGAGCTTAATGGAAGAGCGTTCTATAATGATTCAAAGGCAACGAATATTTTAGCAACACAAAGTGCATTGAAGGCGTTCGATCAGCCGGTCATTTTACTCGCAGGCGGACTTGACCGTGGCAATAATTTTGATGAACTTGTTCCAGCGATGAAAAACGTAAAAGCACTTATTACGTTTGGGCAGACGGCACAAAAGATTGCCGATGTTGGGAACAAAGCTGGAATAGAAACGATTCGGCGTGTCGATAATGTAGAAGAAGCTGTTCCGGTTGCATACGAATTATCTTCTCCAGGAGATGTCATCTTGCTATCACCAGCTTGTGCAAGCTGGGATCAATATAAAACTTTTGAAGTCCGTGGTGATATTTTTATTGAAGCTGTGCATAAGTTAAAATGAGAGCTTGACTCAATAGAAACATACACCTAGACGAAAACACCGGTATTTAAGCTCTACTAGGTGTGAGAGGTGTTGTCATGTGCCGGTCAAGAAATCGACGCCTGATTTTCTTTTAGTAATAGTCACATTATCGTTATTAGCCGTCGGATTAATTATGGTGTATAGTGCCAGTGCTGTATGGGCGAGTTATAAATTTGACGATTCGTTTTTCTTTGTGAAGCGCCAGCTACTGTTTGCAGGAGTTGGAGTATTTGCCATGTTTTTTTTAATGAACATCGATTATTGGACATGGCGGACATGGGCCAAAGTTTTGTTAATTGTATGTTTTGTTTTACTCATCTTAGTGCTAATTCCAGGAATCGGAGTTGTTCGAAATGGTTCTCGCAGCTGGATTGGTGTCGGGGCATTTTCTATTCAACCTTCTGAATTTATGAAACTAGCCATGATTGCCTTTTTAGCGAAATTTTTATCGGAACGACAAAAAATGATTACCTCTTTTAAGCGAGGATTGCTTCCTTCGCTATCCATTGTGTTTCTTGCGTTTGCCATGATTATGTTACAGCCCGATTTAGGGACAGGGACGGTCATGGTGGGGACGTGTGTGGTGATGATTTTTATCTCAGGTGCCCGTATTAGCCATTTTATTATGTTAGGGATGGTGGGATTAGTAGGTTTTGCAGGATTAGTGTTATCTGCCCCTTATCGAATCAAACGTATTACCTCCTTTTTAGATCCGTGGTCTGATCCGTTAGGGAGCGGTTTTCAAATTATCCAGTCACTTTATGCTATCGGTCCAGGGGGCTTGTTCGGATTAGGACTTGGGCAAAGTCGTCAAAAGTTTTTTTATTTACCAGAGCCACAAACGGATTTTATTTTTGCTATTATTTCTGAAGAGCTTGGGTTTATCGGGGCGACGTTTGTTCTATTGTTGTTCGCTTTACTATTATGGCGAGGGATTCGCATATCGTTAGGTGCACCGGATTTATACGGTAGTTTGTTGGCAGTAGGCATTATTTCGATGATTGCCATACAAGTGATGATTAATGTTGGTGTTGTAACAGGCTTGATGCCAGTTACCGGAATCACGTTGCCTTTTTTAAGCTACGGAGGCTCTTCCTTAACATTAATGTTAATGGCTGTAGGTGTATTGTTAAATATCAGCCGTTATGCAAGGTATTAAATGAAAGAAACCTGTAGTTGATACAGGTTTCTTTTCGTTCGTAATGAATTACATTTAATTGGTAAAATTAGAAAATTGGAAAGTAAAAGATGACAAACGGAAAGTAAATACCGAAAAACAGAAAGAAAAAAGAATGAAACGGAAAGAAACAGCCAACGAAAGTCCTTCGCAGGTCCTCCAGCGCGCGTCGAGGCTAATCAGTCGCCTTCGCTTTTCTTATTGTCTAGCTCCGGCTCCTAGCCTCTCGCGTCGCTTCGGCCCTGCTGTGGCGGCAACAGCCTCCTCGCAGGTCCTCCAGCGCCTGTCGAGGTCAATCATTCTCTTTGTCTTTTCTTCTTGTCTAGCTCCGGCTCCTAGCCTCTCACGTCGCT
>NZ_JBCNBW010000002.1:0-1593 GCF_050478865.1 Aeribacillus pallidus
GAATTTGAGTCTTATTCAAACTTTTTCGGAGAGTTTGATCCTGGCTCAGGACGAACGCTGGCGGCGTGCCTAATACATGCAAGTCGAGCGAACGGATGGAGAGCTTGCTCTCCTGACGTTAGCGGCGGACGGGTGAGTAACACGTGGGCAACCTGCCTGTAAGACCGGGATAACTTCGGGAAACCGGAGCTAATACCGGATAATTCCTTTCCTCGCATGAGGAAAGGTTGAAAGGCGGCTTCGGCTGTCACTTACAGATGGGCCCGCGGCGCATTAGCTAGTTGGTGAGGTAACGGCTCACCAAGGCGACGATGCGTAGCCGACCTGAGAGGGTGATCGGCCACACTGGGACTGAGACACGGCCCAGACTCCTACGGGAGGCAGCAGTAGGGAATCTTCCGCAATGGACGAAAGTCTGACGGAGCAACGCCGCGTGAGCGATGAAGGTCTTCGGATCGTAAAGCTCTGTTGTTAGGGAAGAACAAGTACCGTTCGAATAGGGCGGTACCTTGACGGTACCTAACCAGAAAGCCACGGCTAACTACGTGCCAGCAGCCGCGGTAATACGTAGGTGGCAAGCGTTGTCCGGAATTATTGGGCGTAAAGCGCGCGCAGGCGGTCTCTTAAGTCTGATGTGAAAGCCCACGGCTCAACCGTGGAGGGTCATTGGAAACTGGGAGACTTGAGTGCAGAAGAGGAGAGCGGAATTCCATGTGTAGCGGTGAAATGCGTAGAGATATGGAGGAACACCAGTGGCGAAGGCGGCTCTCTGGTCTGTAACTGACGCTGAGGCGCGAAAGCGTGGGGAGCAAACAGGATTAGATACCCTGGTAGTCCACGCCGTAAACGATGAGTGCTAAGTGTTAGAGGGTTTCCGCCCTTTAGTGCTGCAGCTAACGCATTAAGCACTCCGCCTGGGGAGTACGGCCGCAAGGCTGAAACTCAAAGGAATTGACGGGGGCCCGCACAAGCGGTGGAGCATGTGGTTTAATTCGAAGCAACGCGAAGAACCTTACCAGGTCTTGACATCCTCTGCTACCTCTAGAGATAGAGGGTTCCCCTTCGGGGGACGGAGTGACAGGTGGTGCATGGTTGTCGTCAGCTCGTGTCGTGAGATGTTGGGTTAAGTCCCGCAACGAGCGCAACCCTTGACCTTAGTTGCCAGCATTCAGTTGGGCACTCTAAGGTGACTGCCGGTGACAAACCGGAGGAAGGTGGGGATGACGTCAAATCATCATGCCCCTTATGACCTGGGCTACACACGTGCTACAATGGGTGGTACAAAGGGCTGCGATGCCGCGAGGCTGAGCCAATCCCAAAAAACCACTCTCAGTTCGGATTGCAGGCTGCAACTCGCCTGCATGAAGCCGGAATCGCTAGTAATCGCGGATCAGCATGCCGCGGTGAATACGTTCCCGGGCCTTGTACACACCGCCCGTCACACCACGAGAGTTTGCAACACCCGAAGTCGGTGGGGTAACCCTTACGGGAGCCAGCCGCCTAAGGTGGGGCAGATGATTGGGGTGAAGTCGTAACAAGGTAGCCGTATCGGAAGGTGCGGCTGGATCACCTCCTTTCTAAGGAAGAAAAACG
>NZ_JBCNBW010000003.1:0-46537 GCF_050478865.1 Aeribacillus pallidus
ACCTGTAGGGGATAATACCATTTAGGAGACCTCTTTTTTCTTATTTTAACGGACCGCCAAGTTGTTCGATTTCTGCTGGTACGTTAGAGAATTTTTTAAAGTTTTCACGGAATTTCGCTGCTAATTCTTTCGCTTTCTTTTCGTATGCTTCAGGGTCCGCCCAAGTTTTTTGTGGTTGAAGTACATCATCTGGAACACCTGGGACGTGAAGTGGAATTTCTAGGCCAAAAATTTCGTCTTTAATTGTTTCGACGTGATCTAATTCTCCTTCTAAGGCCGCTTGTACCATGGCGCGTGTATATGCTAGTTTCATACGGCTACCAACACCATATTCTCCACCTGTCCAACCAGTGTTTACAAGGAATACTTTTACGTTGTGCTCATCGATTTTCTTACCGAGCATTTCTGCATACCGCGTCGCTGGTAATGGTAAGAATGGTGAACCAAAGCATGTGGAGAACGTTGCTTGTGGTGACGTAATTCCACGCTCTGTTCCCGCTAATTTGGATGTATAACCGCTCAAGAAGTGATACATCGCTTGTTCTTTGGATAGTTTACTGATTGGTGGTAATACACCAAACGCATCCGCTGTTAAGAAGATGATTGTGTTTGGATGGCCGGCAATACTTGGATCAACAATGTTATCAATCGCTTGAATTGGGTAAGCAGCCCGGGTATTTTCTGTTAACGTATTGTCATCGTAATTTGGTTCACGTGTCTCTTCATCTAAAATAACATTTTCTAAGACGGAACCGAAACGAATCGCATCATAAATTTGTGGCTCTTTTTCACGAGATAATCCGATACATTTCGCGTAGCATCCACCTTCGATGTTAAACACACCGTTTGGACCCCAGCCATGCTCATCGTCACCGATTAAACGACGGTTTGGATCAGCGGATAAAGTCGTTTTACCCGTACCAGAAAGTCCGAAGAATAGCGCGACATCTCCTTCTAAGCCAACGTTTGCTGAACAATGCATGGAAAGAATGTCTTGCTCTGGTAACATGTAATTCATTACAGAGAAAATCGATTTTTTCATTTCTCCAGCGTATTCAGTACCACCGATTAATACTGTACGACGTTCGAAAGAAATAATAATGAACGTTTCAGATCTTGTTCCATCCACTTCTGGATTGGCTTTAAAATTCGGTGCAGAAATCACCGTAAATTCTGCATGGTGATTTTCTAGCTCTTCTTGTGTCGGGCGAATGAATAATTGATGGGCAAATAAGTTATGCCAAGCATATTCGTTTACGACTTGGATCGGCAAACGATATTTTTCATCAGCTCCGGCAAATCCTTTGAAGACAAAAATTTCGTCCTTTTCCTTTAAGTATTGAATAACTTTATTATATAATTTATCAAATGCTTCTGGTGAAATTGGTTGGTTTACGGAACCCCAATCAATTTTATCTTTAACAGAAGGTTCTTCGACAATAAATTTGTCTTTAGGTGACCGACCTGTATATTTTCCTGTTTCTGCACGAACCGCTCCAGTAGAAGAAAGGACCCCTTCTCCACGGCTTAACACTTTTTCCACTAGTCGTGGAACTGATAATTGAACACGAACATTTTGACCAGTAAGCAACTCTTTTAAGTTCGAAAGACTAACAGAATTCATACGGCGAAACCCTTCCTTTTCGTGATTTTATAATGATATATCGTTAACCCCTTTGTTCCTTAAAAACAGTATAACACATTTATGTAAATAATCTATACTATTTACAATATTTTTTTAAAATGTTTTATTTTTTGTCACAATTTCCTGTCTCTGTTTTGTCAGTAAGGGGAATTTTGTATTGTTTTTGTCACACTCTATATTATATTAGAACGAATGTGGAATGTAGCAGCTACTGTCTCTTGTTTTGTAAAAAGTAGGCGAATAGACTCATACATCCTATAGTTGACATTTGGACAAAATGTTCATTTTGTGGACAAACGAAGACAATTCACGGACAATATGATCATTACAAGGACCTTTTACAAAAGTAATCAGACAATTTTAGTGTTCATCAAAGCAATCACACATTGGCATGATTTTGCTGTATAAAAATATGAAAATTTTGTTGACACGCTTTGACAAAATACGATAAGATTTTACCTTGAACGGATACTCTTATCCCGAGCTGGTGGAGGGACAGGCCCTATGAAACCCAGCAACCTGCTCATTGAGGGAGATGGGATTTTCGAGACTATCCCATATTCCGAGCAAAGGTGCTAACCTGTTGCAAGGCGAGGCCTTGAACGATAAGAGTGAAAGGCATGATGACACAATCAACCTTTCCTCTAGAAGATATTTAAAAAGGAAAGGTTTTTTTATTTTGCCAAAGAATCGTGCCTTTAATGCAAACGCCACTTCTTTTCACATTGATAAAAATGATAGGTTTACTTCATACTACTAAGGGAAATGAGTACCGTGACGATGAAGCAGTAAAAGATACGGGCATGAAAGGACCAATGAATGAACAGGTGCATATGTTACATTACCGTTTTATGCGTTGGTTCAATGACTCGAGGGAGCTGCTGCTTTTTTAAAAAATCATAACAAAGGAGGATCCATCAGATGACAAAGAAACGTCGTCTTTTTACGTCTGAATCTGTTACAGAAGGTCATCCAGATAAGATTTGTGACCAAATTTCTGACGCCATTCTTGACGCTATTTTAGCAAAAGATCCAAATGCTCGTGTTGCATGTGAAACTTCTGTAACAACTGGTTTAGTACTTGTAAGCGGAGAAATTACAACATCCACGTATGTTGATATTCCAAAAATTGTTCGTGAAACAGTTAAAGAAATTGGTTACACTCGTGCGAAATATGGTTTCGATGCGGAAACTTGTGCCGTATTGACTTCTATCGATGAACAATCCCCTGACATTGCAATGGGTGTTGACAGAGCGTTAGAAGCACGTGAAGGACAAATGACAGATGAAGAAATCGAAGCAATTGGTGCGGGCGACCAAGGGTTAATGTTTGGTTTTGCATGTAACGAAACGAAAGAATTAATGCCATTACCAATTTCCCTTGCACACAAATTAGCTCGTCGTCTTACAGAAGTTCGTAAAGAAGAAATTCTTCCATACTTACGTCCAGACGGAAAAACGCAAGTGACGGTTGAATACGATGAAAATGACAAACCGGTTCGAATTGATACAATCGTTGTATCTACACAACATCACCCAGAAATTAGCTTAGATCAAATTCAACGTAATATTAAAGAATATGTTATCGAGCCAGTTGTTCCAAAAGAACTGATCGATGAAAATACGAAATATTTCATCAACCCAACAGGACGTTTCGTCATCGGTGGTCCTCAAGGTGATGCTGGATTAACAGGACGTAAAATTATTGTTGACACGTACGGTGGATACGCTCGTCACGGCGGTGGTGCATTCTCTGGTAAGGACCCAACAAAAGTTGACCGCTCTGCAGCATATGCTGCTCGTTACGTAGCGAAAAACATCGTAGCAGCTGGTCTTGCAGATAAATGTGAAGTTCAACTTGCATATGCCATCGGTGTTGCGAAACCAGTATCAATTTCTATTGATACATTCGGTACTGGAAAAGTATCTGAAGACGTATTAATCGAAGTCGTTCGTAACAACTTCGACCTACGTCCAGCTGGTATTATTAAAATGCTTGACCTTCGTCGCCCAATTTATAAACAAACAGCGGCATACGGTCACTTCGGACGCAACGACCTTGACCTTCCATGGGAGCGTACCGATAAAGCAGAAGCTCTTCGTGAGCAAGCTTTAAATCAATAATAATGAAGGACTAAAAAGAGCTATCTCCTTGATTAGGATATAGCTCTTTTTCTTTTCTGGAATTATGAAAAGGCTCTATAATAATTGTTATGGTTTAGGCACAATTTAGGGTAAAAAAAGAATAAAATTGTTAAACATGAATCATGGTCATTTTTTGCACAGATTATCAATTCCCCACATCATCCATTTTCGTTATCGTACTACTTCGTTTTAATCGAGAGTTTCATTTTTCTTCTTTTTCTTTAATCCCGAACCAATCAATAATTCATACATAACTGGAACAACAACTAGTGTCAGCAGCGTTGAAACCGTCAAACCACCGATTACGACAACTGCTAAACTTTTCGTCACCATACTTCCTGCTTCCGCTTGGATTAATGCTAACGGGAGCATGGCAACAATGGTGGTAACAGCCGTCATGATAATTGGACGGAGACGGGTGGAACCTGCTTCAAGCAATGCCTCTCTTGTAATCATGCCTTTTTGTTTGTTTTGCAGGACACGTTCAAGGAGTACAATGGCATTCGTCACAACAATTCCAATGAGCATTAACGCACCTATTAAAGCATTAAAATCCACTGGTGTTCTTGTTACAACTAAACCTAAAATACTGCCGACTACCGCTAACGGCAAAGAGAAAAGAATGGCGAAAGGTGCTCTTGCCTGCCCAAATGTAATAACCATAATTAAGTATACAAGGACAATAGCAATACCCATAATTTTAAATAAATCCATAAAGGTTTCTTGCTGTGACTCGGTAGCTCCTGCTATTTCTACCTTCACGTCATCTGGAAGGTTTAAATTTGCAATCATTTTGTTAAGTTCTGTTCCAACTTTTTTGATATCTTCAGATACAATTTCTGCCGTCACTCGAATCGATTCTTTTCCATCTTTATGAAATACAATTGTTTTGATTTTCTCCTCGTTTATATTTGCAACCTCTTTTAATTTGACCGGACCTGCCAGAGGGGAAGTGATCATGGTATCCAAAATTTCATTTGTACTGATTAATTTATGATCCTTGTAATCCAACACAATCATCATGTTTTCCCCGTTTAATGTTAATTCTCCTAACGGGGTGCTGCTGACAATCATCCTCATTTGTTCCGCCACTTGCTGCGGAGTGAGCCCATATTGTGCGGCTTTTTCATGGTCTACCTTTATCACCCATTCATTTTGAAGCTCTTCATAATTGCTTTTAATTTTGTCTAATCTATCCATTTTCTTTAACTCTGCCATCACTAAATCGGTACTTCTTACTAAATCCTCTTCGTTTGTTGCCGTCACATTCAGCTCAATTGTACTTCCTCCCCCGAAAGAACCTAAGGAGCTTTTTAAATATTCAATTTTAGCAGGCTTATATTCATTATTGTGTGATTTCATGTTTTCAATAAATTGATCGATGTCTACCCCTTTTCCGAACATAAGAAGGAACGTGGCTTCATTATCCTTTGTTACCTGTCCCCACCTGGCATCCTCGGAAGCCGCTCCCATTCGAAACATCACTTCTTTGGCTTTGTCTTGTTTTAATAACAATTGTTCAAAATCTTTTGCCTGTTCCTCGGCTTTTTTTAGGTCATAATCTGCCGGAAAAGTCATCACAATACTTACCATGGATTCATCATCAGCTTCCACATTTGCTTTAGGCAACATGACATAAGCCGTAATCGAACCGACAAAGAGAAGGAAAGATACCAACAATACAATAAATTTATGTGAAAGCGCCCAATGAAGGATTGATTGATAACGTTTAGAAGGTTGAGCTTCTTTATGTTTTGTCTTTTTTAACAGCCAAAAACTCATTAACGGAACGACGGTGAGGGCTACTAATAATGAAGATAAAATGGAATATACGACCGCCAGCACCATTGGGAGCATAAAATCTCCAATCCCGCCAGAAACGAATCCGATCGGCAAAAATACGGCGATCGTTGTTAGAGTGGAGGATGTAATCGCAACCCCAACTTCTTTCGTTGCATCAATGATGACTTCTTTTGAAAATGATTCAGACTGAATTCTTCTAAAGATGTTTTCAATTACGACGATACTGTCATCTACCAATCGTCCAACAGCTACAGCTAAACCGCCAAGGGACAAAATATTTAATGTAACATTAGAGATATCTAATAAGAATAACGTCATAAACACAGATAATGGTATACTTACAACCGCTATGAAAGTAGTTTTGATATTTCGTAAGAATAATAGAATAATCAAAGTCGCCGCTAATGCTCCAAGACCTACTTCTTTTGCCATCCCATATACTGCGTTTTCTACTTTCTCTGCGGTGGAATATAGTGTTTTTATTTCAAATTGATCTTTGTATGCGTTTCCTAGCTCTTTTACTTTTCTATCGATTTCTTTTCCGATACTTACGGCATTTTCACTTGCTTCTTTAGAAATAACTAATACGACCCCTTCTTTACCGCCTATTCGGGAAATGGCTTCATAAGTTTGCTTAATTTCCACGTCTGCAATATCTTTTAACTTTGCTTGTAGTGTTAATGGAATGTTTTTTATTTCTTCTACATTTTCAAGTTCCCCAATAACTCTCAACGAATTTTTCTTTCCGCCGACGGTAAGTTCGCCTGCAGGTACCGACACATTTTTCCCTTGCAGCGCCATTATTACTTGCTGAGCGGAAATTTGTTTTTCATTCATTCGCTCTGGATCAAGCGTAATCACCAGCTCTGTATGGGATTTTCCATAAAATAAAATGTTAGATACCCCGTCAACTCCCTCTAGTTGAGGGATGATTTCTTCTTCAATTATATGTTCATCTTGTTTTGTAAAGCCTTTTTCTGATTGAATGGCTATTTGTGAAATCGGAATCATCGATGTGTTTAACTGAGCAACATACGGCTTCATAACCCCTTGGGGAAATTGTATTTGCCCGATAATTTTTTCAACTTCTCTTGTTGCCTCTTTCATATCTGCTTCAGAAGTATATATAATGTCAATTTTTGACAAACCTTCGCTCGTTGAAGAAAGGATGGTGTCAATATATTTTAAGTTTCTAAATTCCTTTTCCAACGGATCAGTTACCTTTTCTGTCATTGTTTCAGCATTCATACCTTGACCAAATGTCGTGATAGTAACCACTGGATTATCTACGCTTGGCAAAAATTCCATCGGGAGTTTGGAACCAGAATATACTCCTAAAACCGAAACCAAAAACACCATAATAATGACAGCTGTACGATTTTTCAATGAAAACTTTGTGAAAAATGACATACTTTTTTCCTCCAACCTTATTATTTTTATGTGGAAGATTAATCCAAAAGTCACACCTTCAACTCTAACTATATATAAACGTCATGTTGTTTATGTTGGTTTTTTGAAAATTTTCCTAAAGATGATTGGAGGATAAATATCTAAAAACCGAAAGATATGAATAGATGCTACACATCTAAAAGGTGAAGGATTTGGAAGATAATAAAAAAGACATTATTAAAATTGATTACAAAAGTTGACACTAGTAGTAGGTTTATTTAAGGTGTTGTTTAATCATCCTTTTTATGGTCATGAATCTGATTCATCCCAGTATTAAGAACATTACATAGAAGGAAATTTTCTTTAACTTATAGAGTAGAAGTTTCTTTGAATTTTAGTTTATTTGGATTGTCCGAGGAACAAATGATTTCTTCGTAAAAGTGATAATACACAATAGTGCATGACAAAGTTTAAAACTAGGTATTGGAAAGGAGAAGAATTCTATATAAACACGGTTGCTCCTAAAAAAGCGCCGATTTAGTACTAATGGGATAGGATATGGTACAACTACCGCACTTGTCTAAAGGAGGGAACTAAAGTCCCCCTTTTTGATGACGTTATTTCTCAGAAAATGGATACAATAATTAAGAGGATGATTCGGTAGGATTCATTAATGATTTATAATATTGCCCTTTTTCGACATATTCCCGGGAAATTCTCTCCATTTCTTTCATATCTTCTTCCGTTAACTCCCGAATCACTTTCGCTGGGCGACCGAAAGCGAGGGTGTTTGGCGGAATTTTTTTCCCTTGTGGTACAAGGCTTCCCGCACCGATAAACGCACCTTCTCCAATTTCTGCACCGTCTAAAATGATGGAGCCCATGCCAATGAGTGCTTTTTTACGAATGATACAGCTATGTAGAATGACTTGGTGACCAACGGTGACCTCATCTTCAATGATGAGTGGATTGTTAGGACTTTGGTGTAATACACTATTATCTTGAATATTGACTTTGTTGCCGATGATGGTTGGGGCAACATCTCCTCGAATGACCGTATTGTACCAAATACTACTATAATCACCGATTTGTACATCGCCCGTTATCGTCACGTAATCAGCGATAAATGCAGTATCGGCAATTTGTGGAAACTTTCCTTTGTACGGGTAGATCATTTTATTCGCCTCACTTTTCATGATTTGATCTTACTTTTTATTTTATTGTAATGGAAAAGGAACGAGTGACGGAAGTCATGGCTCGTTTTATTTGGTTACATATACTATAATTTTACACAAATTAAAATTTTTTTACGGAGGGACCACGATATGTGGAGATGGGAAGCGGAACAAGCAAAAGGAGTTATTGTGATTGTTCATGGTGCATTTGAACACCATGGGCGGTACGGTTGGTTAACGGAAATGTTTCGGTTAAACGGTTTTCATGTCGTGATGGGGGATTTACCTGGCCAAGGAGTAACAAGTCGTTCAAGACGAGGACATATTGATAAGTTTGACGAATATATTATTGAAGTGAAAGATTGGATTCAGGAAGCGTACAAATTTGAATTGCCTGTTTTTTTACTCGGGCATAGTATGGGTGGTTTAGTTTCCATTCGTTTGTTACAAGAAGAACATATGAATTTGGCTGGAGTCGTATTATCATCACCTTGTTTAGGACTTGTCCATACTCCGTCAAAACTTCTTAATATCCTCTCTCACGGCTTCAATATCGTGTTTCCGAAGTTACGAATAAATGCAGGAATAACGGTAGAAATGGCCACTCGTAATGAAGAAGTATGGGATGTTGATAAAAACGATTCTTTGTATGTAACGAAAGTGTCGGTTCGTTGGTACCGAGAACTAGTTAAAGGTATTGAGCTTGCTTTCACAAATCTGTCGAAATTCCCGGACGTTCCGCTTTTGGTCATGCAAAGCGGAGATGATAAAATTGTAAATAAATTAGCTGTTCAGCATTGGTTTAACGAAGTAGCGTTGACCGAAAAAACGTATAAAGAATGGCCGAGCTGTTATCACGAAATTTTTAATGAACCGGAACGAGAGCAAGTATTCAATTTTACGATGAACTTTTTACAAAATCGATTACAACAAGTACAAGCAAAATAGTCCGAGCTAGAGGTGAAAAAGATGTCAATTCCATCAGAACCATTTACGCTGATGCGGAAAGTGTATCGCCACATTCTGCCGGTCGTACATGAACAACTCGCTTATTGGAAGGAACGAGCCGCAGAGATTCCGAATGAAGAGTTACGAAAACAAGCATTGGCGAGTATTGAACATAAATCGTTCCATTGTGAAGGTGGTTCGATCTTAGCCTTACTTGCGTTAGAACATCGAAAACTCGCGATCCAATTTATTGTGGCGTATCAAACGATTAGTGATTACTTAGATAATTTATGCGACCGAAGCACGTCTCTAGACCCCGACGATTTCGCGGCCCTTCATGAATCGATGCAACATGCGTTAACGTTAGAAGATGTTAATGTGAATTATTATCGGTTTAGAGAGGACCAAGATGACGGAGGATATTTAAAAGAACTCGTGCAAACATGCCAATCGGTGCTAAAACGATTACCTGCCTATGAAACGATTGAACCGTATATTAAAGAACTATGTCAATATTATTGTGATTTGCAAATACATAAACACGTTCGCCATGAAGAACGCGAGTCACGGCTTCAAAATTGGTTTGCTACCTATCAATCGCAATTGCCTCCGATGGCATGGTATGAGTTTTCCGCATGTTCAGGCTCGACGTTGGGCGTTTTTTGTTTAGTCTCTTATGCATTTCGTTCTGATTTTCAAAAAGAGCATGCGCAAATGATTCGCGATGGCTATTTCCCATACATTCAAGGTCTCCATATATTGCTTGATTATTTCATCGACCAAGAAGAAGACCGAAAAGGTGGAGATTTAAACTTTTGTTTTTACTACGACAATGAAGAACAATTATTTGAACGATTAACCCACTTTTTACAGCAAGCAGATTATCATACACGTCATCTTCCACATCAAAAATTTCACCAACTCATTAATCGAGGGTTGTTAGGAGTTTATTTGTCAGATGAAAAAGTCCGTAAACAACGCAACGTGTTACCGATTGCCAAAAAAGTGATGAAGTCAGGTGGCTTTTATAGCTATTTCTTTTACCTCAATGGTCGATTGTATCGAAGTGTGTTGAAACGATGGGGGAAATTGTCTGGAAAGATGGCGAGCGTTCATTCGTAAAGATCTAGAATTTTATTATCAAAATGACGTGCAACATGAGGTTGGCACGTCATTTTTGTCATACGAATAAGGAGGGATGAAAGAAAAAATCAGGGAAAACCCTAATTTTTCTCTAGTTTGCTTGAACGGATGAAAGGTGTCGTAGGTTACAATTCTTTTTGCTTTTTTATTTGATTAACCAATTTTTTAAACATACTCAACATTATTTTTCGGACACTTTTTTACTATTAGGGCTTTACCGGCTCTTGGTATTTTTAAACAATAATCATGTTAAACATGAAGAAGTTCGACACCGTTCATATCAATTGCGCGTTTTTCCTTTAACCCCCGAATTTGTACTTTTTCAATCTTTACGTGGTCACCTAATTTTGTTTGAACAGAGGAAGCTCGATTTCCAAACAAAAAGGATAAATCTTTTTCCAGTCCAGGCTTCAGTGTCATTAGTTCAATTCGATGAATCGCATCATTGTTTCCGTCATTTCCTAACGCATCTATATGGGTTTGCAATTCAATAGAAAATCCGTATGGGGTATATAAGAACGTTCTTCTCTCATCAATTTTCGTTTTCCACTGTATCATTTCGGATTTTTTACATATCTCATCATGCTCATCTTTTGAAACGAAAAAGCCGATGTGATCGAACGTTGGCCGTTTTCCATAGCCAAACGTGATATTGATGTTGCCTCTTTTCATTTCAATAATTCGGAATAATATGTTTTTTTCTCGAATATCATCCACTGTTAGTGGTGGATTAAAGTGTTTGAATTCGCCATTGTACTTCCCAATCCGTTGATGAACAGTAAAGCCAAGGCGTTTATAAAAATTCTCCATTTCTTCTACATAAGGTGTCCAATAATGAAAATGAAATAGCATATTCATACTCCTTAATATGTAAATTTTTTCTAATTTAATATATTATAAAACGACTTGATTGAATTTTCTATAAATTATCATCAAAAAAAGAGCATGAATCATCCATGCTCTATCTTTTTTCAATCGCTATAATAAACGGTGGATTATTAATTTGATTGATGAATTGATATTTTAAAACGTGTGCTATTTGTTGGTCGAGGGAGCGGACATAGGATAGCAAGAGGTCGCGTTCAACAGCTCCTTGTTCATGTCCGTGATAAATGACAAGGACGATAATTCCTTCAGGAGCCAAGATTTCTAACAATTGCTCGACCGCAGAAATCGTTGTGTCTGGTTTTGTTACAATGGATTTATCTCCGCCAGGGAGATAGCCTAGGTTGAATACCGCTCCGGTAATACGACCATAGAATTTTGATGGAATGTGCTGTTTCAATTGTTCGTGACCGGCATGGACTAATTCAACTTGTTGTTCTAGTCCACGTTCTTTTAAACGGGAAAAGGTGTTGTCGATCGCTGCTTTCTGAATATCGAACCCAAATACTTTCCCGTTTTCTCCTACAAGCTGGGCTAAAAAAGCAGTATCATGCCCATTACCACATGTTGCATCAATGGCGATATCTCCAGGGGAGACCGCTTTTTCTAACAAGATACGAGCAAATGGCAAAATACGATCTAGCTTCATACCTTCACCTCTGATGTTTCTTTACTGTAAAATTTCCCTTGCCAGCTGTTTCGCCGTTTCAGTTCAGCGTCAATGGCGTTAAGGACCGACCACTTATCCACACTCCACATCGGACCAATCATTAAATCAATCGGACCATCCCCAGTAATCCGATGAATGATCATTTCTGGCGGTAAAATTTCTAATTGGTCGCAAACAAGGTTTACATACTCATCGAAGGATAAAAATTGGAGCATTCCTTTTTCATATTGCTTCACCATCGGGGTACCTTTTAACAAGTGAAGCAAATGAATTTTAATACCTTGAACATCTAATTTGGCCACTTCGCGTGCGGTTTCCATCATCATGTCATAATCTTCTAGCGGTAAACCATTAATAATATGGGAGCAGACGCGAATGCCATATTTACGAAGTTTATTAACCCCTTCAACGTAACATTGATAATCATGCGCTCGATTAATAAGCAAAGCCGTTCGTTCATGAACGGTTTGTAAGCCAAGCTCAACCCAGAGATAGGTTCGCTCGTTTAATTCTGCTAAATATTCTACGACATCATCCGGCAAGCAATCAGGACGAGTCGCTATGGACAAACCGACCACGCCGTCTTGCTTTAAAACCGTTTCGTATTTTTCCCGAAGGACCTCAACAGGTGCATGCGTATTCGTAAATGCTTGAAAGTAGGCGATGTATTTTCCGTCTTTCCACTTTTTATGCATTTTTTCTTTTATTTTACGGAATTGAGTTTCTAAATCGTCAGCCCGGTCACCAGCGAAATCCCCTGAACCAGCAGCACTACAAAACGTACAACCTCCGTATGCTACGGTCCCATCTCGGTTCGGACAATCAAATCCCGCGTCAAGCGCGACTTTAAATACTTTATGTCCAAACACTTGGCGTAAATGGTAATTCCAAGTGTGGTAACGCTTGTTGTCACTTGCATATGGAAACGGGTTGGTTGGAGTCATTCAGACACCTCCTGTTGTTTGTTTACATAAAAGAAATTTTAACACGAATAAAATAGTTCAACCAATGGAATTCGTGGAAAAGGTCGAGAAGGATGTGATAGAGAGGGAAAAAATGTACAAACTAACAGAAGAAGCATCGAGCTTCAAATTTGAGGTAAAGGAGCGAGGGTGCATGGCGACACGCCAATCAATTGAAGAGTTTTTAGAGAGGTGCGAAGAGGTTTTAGAATCTGCAAAGGAGCAATATATCGAAGGTAGCAAGCAGGAGCATTACTATGATGAACAATTTCAGCAGGCACTGCAACAACTAGAGGAAGCTTATAACGACCTTATGCATTTATCACAAAGTGCGAACGCACAACAAAAAGAGCAGCTTCATCGGATGCGTTTGCAGCTACAGCAACTTCAAAATGACATGATTCTTCTCGATCATGATCGGTAAAGGAGGACTTGATTTGAAAAAACGTTCCAAGCAAAACAACCCTGAACAAAAAACAAGAAACGAATTTCGAAATTTAAATACTGAATTTGGTCAAGAATACAACCCTGTTCAACAATCGAAAAAACGGTATGATCAATCGTCTCAACCTATAAAATCAAAACAAAGAAATGAACAACCATACGAATAAGAATGAGACAATCGCCTCAATGAAGGGGCGGTTTTTTATTGAATTTGTATGTTATATACAGAAAAAAGAGGATGGAATTGTGTTAATTATTCACAAGCCTTGTCCAAAAGAAAAAACACCCGAAGACGGGCGAGTCATTAATTTTTATTTTACTTCCTAAAGGAAAACCCTATAAACAGCGACTGGAAGAAATGGAATGTATCAAAGATAGTATAAAAGCTGTCTGTAGTAGATTTACAAGAGTTTGTTGTCGCACTGAAAATACGGTTAAAAACAATAGAGAGGTTAATAGTAAGGAAGAGTGACCTCCCTTTTGATTTTTGTTATGAGAAATGATTTTTAAACCGTGCAAAGGTGATCCAACTTACTAGAACGATAATACCGCTTATCAAAGTGCTTCCGAGAAAAGGCTGCATTAAATGACCCAATGGGTAATACGTAAAATAAGCCTGTAATGAGATCCAACAACCGCCTCCATTCTGTTAAGCTTATTATCTTTTAATATTCAACTGGTGGAGGCACTTCGATTCTTATTTAAATAGAATTGTTCCAATATTTTGATTCAGCAGTGACAGAGTACTTCGTTAATTCCGTGTGGATAATGATCCATACAGGAATGACCACAGCAGTAATTAGGGCTAAAATGGCAAAGGTAATTTGACTTTTTATGGCGATACCTTCTACGCCTTCATATTCATAGGTTTCTCGGAAGGTCGTCATATAAGGATGTTGATTAGCTTCTTCATTTGATAAAAATCGATTTTCGATAAGGTCGTAAGCTAAATAAGAATGACGGGTTAACTTTTTTAAGAATTGATCTCGTTCAATGATATATTCCACCGACAAAAAGACGACATCATCGACTGTTTCCATGTGTAAGATATTCGCAGAATTTTTTTCGTAGTTTGACACGGTTTTTGACAAATGCGTAGAGACAATTTCATCATAATATTCTTCGGACTTGGTGATAAAAGGTATCAACAACACAAATACCATGACGGAGTAGCTGATTAATTTTTTAAACATCGTGCCCCTCCTAGTTTTGAGATTATTTATACTTATTTTATTTTCCATTTGTACAAAAAGAACTGTCATCTTCTACAGTGCGTACTTCTCTTTCCAAAAGTTTTTTATGAGCATCCTCATTTACGATGAATCGAGAACCTCGTATAATTATTTCGGTTATCAAAATATTGAAAGGATGTTCGTCATGCCGAAACGGCTTTGGTATTTAATTATTGGAATGGTCGTTAACGTTACGGGCGCTTCATTTTTATGGCCATTAAATACAATTTATTTGCATGATTATTTAGGAAAATCGCTATCTGTCGCTGGTATGGTGTTAATGCTTAATTCGGCAGCGAGCGTTATTGGAAATTTAGTTGGAGGACATCTGTTTGATCGCTTAGGTGGTTACCGTGCTATATTGATTGGCATTATGATTACATTATCGGCACTCATCGGGTTAACACTTTGGCACGGTTGGCCGCACTATCTGTTTTTTCTTTTATTCATAGGATTAGGTTCAGGTATTGTGTTTCCAGCGATGTATGCGATGGCTGGAACAACGTGGAAAGAAGGTGGCCGAAAAGCGTTTAACGCCATGTATGTTGCACAAAATATTGGCGTGGCTCTCGGCTCGGGGTTAGGTGGATTCATCGCTTCGATTTCGATTGACTATATTTTTATGGCAAACTTAAGTTTATATGTCGTGTTTTTGTTAGTAGCTGTTTTTTGTTATCGGGAAATAGGGAAAGCAGTGCAGCCTTCAACGAATGTCGTCAATGAAGCGAAGCCGATACGGAATCTTTCTCATATGTACGCGCTTCTCATTTTATGTGCCGGTTATTTACTATGTTGGGTCGGGTACGTTCAATGGCAAACGACGATCGCTACGTATACCCAACAGTTGCACATTTCGCTTCAAGAGTATAGCTTATTGTGGACCATTAACGGTGTGTTAATTGTCACACTGCAACCATTGTTATCGTATGTATTAAAAAAATTAAGCCCATCGTTAAAAATGCAAATTATTGTAGGGATTTTCATTTTTATCGGCTCGTTTGTCATCGTAGCTTATGCGAAAGAGTTTACGTTGTTTGCCTTAGCGATGGTCATCATTACGTTAGGAGAAATTTTAATTTGGCCAGCAGTACCTACCGTAGCAAACGGATTAGCTCCAGAAGGCCGAGAAGGATTTTATCAAGGTATTGTGAATAGTGCGGCAACAGGAGGGCGAATGCTCGGGCCATTGTATGGAGGATTGATGGTAGACTTATTCGGCATGGCGGTTCTTTTTATTACCTTAATTGCCTTATGTATTTTCTCTATTGTTTTTACGTTGGTGTACGATCGCCCGTTAAAACGAAGCCTACCTTCTCCTAGGAAAAAAAGTGTGATTTCTTCGTAAAGTTATAAGTATCCCTAATTAATGTGGGTTAAAGGATTGATTCATAATTAATACAAAGACAGTAACTTTTCATTGTAGGGGAGCTTATTAAATTAAAAAAATCCCGTCCTTCATATTTTTAGAAGGAAGGATTTTTTTATAGAAAAAAACTTTTTAACAATCATCCTGTAATTGTTCTACAAGAATTTTGTCGAAAATAGGTGGATATTTAGGTAGATAAATAAAGAACAAAGACTAGAAGGGATTAAGATTGGGTGTCTGTCACCTATAGAAAAATATGTTTCCAAGGTAATGAAGGATTTGAATTTTCTTGCTAAAAAAAACGAGGGAGTTATAAGAATAACCTAAAATATCTGTTCAAAAAAAGGGGCGCCTCCTCTATTACTACAAAAAATTTCTTGACAGAATCCCAAATCATATGGATAAATATAACTATGACTTTTTGCTTAGTCGAAAAATCATACGTTTAAAAAAGGTTCTATAGTTTATCGATATGAGAAAGTGAAACATCCACGATAAAGGCAAACTCATCGAAAGATGGGGACGCAAAGCTACGGGCCTAAGGAGAAATAACATACTCTATGGTCGCCGGGTTGCCGAAAAGGATTGGTATTTCAGACATGTTTTTTACTTGTGTATTAGAACCTTTCTTTCAACATGTCCACCAATCTTTTTTGGTGGACTTTTTTTATTTTATAAAAAATTAACATTTTGGAGGGATTATGATGACTGTTGAACTAAAAAAACAATTATTGGAAGAACATATTCGTGCGATTTTAGAATTGATTGGTGAAGATCCTAACCGGGAAGGGCTTCTAGACACACCTAAACGTGTAGCCAAAATGTATGAAGAAGTATTTTCAGGGGTTGGAATAAATCCCGAAACAGCTTTAACAACTACTTTTGAAGAAAATTATGATGGTCTCGTTATCGTTAAAGATATTAATTATTACACATTCTGTGAACATCATTTGATTCCATTCTTTGGGAAAGCCCATATCGGCTATATTCCAAATAGACGAGTAGTTGGTTTAAGTAAGTTTGCACGTTTAGTAGAACTTGTCTCAAAAAGACCACAAGTACAAGAAAGAATGACTCAACAAATTGCCGATGCTATCATGAATGTTCTTAAACCACAAGGCGTTATTGTTAGCGTGGAAGGTCAACACCTGTGTATGTGTGCAAGAGGAGTGAAAAAACCTGGTAGCTCCACAGTTACAACGGTAAAAAAAGGTATTTTTAACGAAAATGTTTCATTAGCAGAAGAATTTGAACGTGCTCTTTTAAGAGATTAAAAGGAGGGATTTCTATGTTGTACCTCTCTCGTAAAATGCGTTTTTCAGCTGCACATTTTTATCGTATCGATTCGTGGAGTGAGGAAAAAAACAAAAAAGTATTTGGCCCATGTAGTCACCCAAATGGGCATGGGCATGATTATACGTTAGAAGTCATGGTTAAAGGACAAGTAGACCATAAATCCGGAATCGTTGTAAATGTTACCGATATCGATAAGCTGGTTAAGTCTTTTGTCCAAAAGGAATTAGACGGGAAGTTTTTAAATATAGAAAATCCTTATTTTAAAGAAAAGATCCCTACAACTGAAAATATCGTAACGTATATTTGGGAATCGTTGGATGGGCGATTCGATAACTGTCAACTACATAAAATCCGTTTGCACGAAAATGATTTCTTGTATTCGGAGAAAGGGGAAAATTCGATGGTTCGATTAACTAGAAAATACCACTTTAGTACGGCACACCGTTTACATAGTGAACAACTAACGGATGAAGAAAATCTTGCTTTATTTGGAAAGTGCAACAATCCTTATGGCCATGGTCATAACTATTACTTAGAAGTAACAGTGAGCGGAAATCCTGACCCTATTACAGGAATGGTCGCAAATATTGCTGATATCGATCAAATTGTTGACCAAGAAGTGATACAAAAATTTGATCATAAACATTTAAATTTGGATACAGAGGAATTTAAATATTTAAACCCAACATCTGAAAATGTGGCGATTGTCATTTGGGATCTGTTATCCAAAAAACTCCCGAACCTCTACAAAATCGGATTATATGAGACAGAAAAGAATTACTTTGAATATTATGGGCCGGAAAAGGAGTAGAAGTATGGAAAAGCATTTGCCATTAGTAGGAAAAACGATAGCTATTACAGGTTCAAGTAAAGGAATTGGAAGAGCTACAGCATTATTACTTCAAAGCCTAGGAGCAAACCTAGTATTAGGAAGCCGTAGCAACAAATACCAAATGTCGGAAAATGTATTATCCTTACCTTTAGATGTAACGAATGAACAATCCGTAAAAAACTTTTATGAACGAGCGGTTCAACAGTTTGGCACGGTGGATGTATTAATTAATAGTGCAGGTGTTGGAACGTTTGAGTCAATTATTGATTCTTCTACAGATGACTTTGACCAAATGCTTTCCGTGAATTTGAAAGGAACTTATTTAACTTGTAAATATTTCGGAAAACATATGGCTGAGCAAGAGAAAGGGCAAATCATTAATGTTATCTCCATCGCTGGAACCATTGCGTTACCGGGATGTGGAGGTTATTCGGCGTCAAAATTTGGAGTATTGGGTTTAACGAAAGTGTTACAGGCAGAACTTCGTAAAAAAGGAGTTCAGGTAACAGCTATTCTACCCGGTGCAGTAAATAGCAGTTTTTGGGACCATATTGAGCCTAAACCGGACCTGTCCAATATGATCCCAACAGATACGGTAGCCAAACACTTACTTTATTTAATTACTCAACCACCAGGGGCATTTGTTGATGAAATTACCATCATGCCACCTCTAGGAATCTTATAGGGGGTTCTTTCGTTGAGGAGGCTATTCAATAAGATTTTCAAAGAAGAAACTAAACTTTTAGCCCCATCTCTTCCTTCCAACTTATCTTATTCAGATTTTAACTTTATGACAAAAAGAGGTTTTCTTGGGAAGAAACTAAGTCAATATCTCGGTTTACATAAAGAGGAAGGAGATTCATTATTTTATCTTTCGTTCTCAAAACGGTCGTTTACCAATCCAGAGAAAGAAAAAAGAAATGAATTGATTCTATATTTGAGTGAACGAATGTTAAAGTGGAGTGAACAAAAACTAGATGTACCTTACCAAATTAAACGTTTAGATGTTCGACCTGATATACAGAATGCCATGTTAAAGGCCTATGATATATACAAAAATGACCTATTTTCTATACCTCATCTAGCTGAAAAACAACGATTGACTGGTTCATTTAATGATGAGAAATGGGAAGTATATCGGGATGTGATATTCGCTGCAACACAAGAGAAGTTTTTGCTTATTACAAAAGAAGAGGTGAACAAACATAAGGAAGGGATTGTGTTATGTGAAGGAACGATAAAAGAGCGTTCCGATATACCAATATGCCGTAATCTAGCCAAAGAGAGGCTGGAAGCAGAAGGGTTTAGCCATTCAACAATCATGAGTTGGTTATTAGTATTATCTGAAGCCATTACGAATACCATCAAGCATGCAGAAGAAGGAAAAATGACAATCATTAAAGATGAAAAGAACCATGAAATACGATTTATCATCGAGGACAAAGGACCTGGATTTGACTTGAAAGATTTACCTAAAAAGACTCTTTTGGCTGGATATTCAACCAAAAAATCTTTAGGCCAAGGCTTTACCCTTATGATGAAAATGGCAAAACGCGTGTTATTGTTTACTTCTTCAAAAGGTTCCATCATTATTTTGCTTTTTGATATTCGTAAGGAACATAAGGACAAATTGAGCAATGGCTGAGAATCAAGCCTACCGTAAATTACATAAAGAGGTAGATTTTTAAACATCCTGAGATAAAACAAGAATGGGGATGAAATAATGAAAACACTAATACAAGATTCAATTTCCAAAACGATTAGTAGAACACTAAAAACAGCCAACCTTATCGATGTTTTTTGGGAAAGATGGCTGGCTCATGGGCTTGATAAAGAGGATTTAGAGAAAGTTCGCGATGATATCAAATCCCTTGAGGGCTGGTTTCAATCTTGGGAAAGGTTAGCTGAAGAGAAACATAATAGAGCAAAAAAATTTGAAATGCAGGGACAATATAAGGAAGCGGAATATATGTACCGACAAACAGCCCTATATTATAACCTCAATTATTGGATCGATCCAACGTATTCAGAGAAAAAACAATATTGGTATAACAAGTGTTTACAATTTTTCTTAAAAGCTGACTCTTTATCAGAAGTAAAAACAATATATAAAACCATTTCGATTGATGATTTTTCTGCTTCAGGAAGAATACGGATTCCTTCTGACGCAAAAGGGTGTATTGTGATTATTAACCCGATCGATTCATCAAAAGAAGAGTTATTCAAGTATGAAAAGGATTTCATTGAAGCGGGATTTGCAACGGTAAGTTTTGACGGACCTGGTCAAGGGGAGACGTTTACGTTAAACGGGGTAATTGGTACTGGAATTAGGTGGGAAAGATTTGTCATTCACTTAATTGACTATGTTCATGAATTTCTTCCAAATCTACCAATTTACCTATTTGGTACAAGTTTAGGTGGTACATGGGTTCTATTTGGTAGCAGTCATCCTAAAGTTAGGAAAGCAGTTACGGTTAGTCCAGCAGTTGAGTTGGAGAAAATGAATATGCCGACTTACTTTAGAGAAAGAATGAACTGTTCGTGTATTTTGGATGGAAACGTCAAAACAATTCCAAACTTTAATGCTATTAATTATCGCTGTCCAATATTGATGTTTCATGGAAATAAAGACATGATGGTACCTAATAAAGAAATGTATGCTTTATATCAAAAATTACCTGTAGAAAAACAATTAATTGAATATAAAGAGGAAGGACATTGCTGTAACAACAGACTAAGTGAAATTCGAAAAATATCAGTCAAATGGTTTCTAAATGAAATAATCTTTTAAGAGGGGTTAAATATATAATGATAGGTCAGAAGATAACGTTGCGTCGTCAATTTTTAATAAGAATATTATCAATATTATTGATTATCGCACTCATATCTGGTGTAGTTCAAATTTATTTTATGAATGACCAAATTAATAAACAAATTAATCAAGAAGCAGAACTGATTGCAAGAGGTATCATGAGAAATATTCAGGAAACTAATCTAGCTACTCAATCCATTGAATATCAAATTGATCTAAAATTAGTTTCTTATTCAAAATATATCGCTGAAAAACTTAAAGGTAAGGAAGCAGAAGAAATAACTCAACAACAGCTACTTACTATTCGTGATGAGTTAGGGCTTGCAGGAATAACAATTTTTAAAGAAACAGAATCTAAGGATGATATTGTAGGTGTCGTTTCTACAAAAAATCAAGAAATCGGATTTAGTTTTAAAAAAGCAGGTTTTTATGAAATAGGAAAAGTTCTTTTTAATAAATATAAACCTGATCTACCATCTGCTACTTTTACAGATAAGAATATTGTTGTTTTACCAATAGCACAAGCAGCATCACATTCTGATAAACCAAGTTTCTTTAAATTTGCTTACTATCATGTACCAGAGTCCTCATATATTATTAGTTCATATATAGAGGCTAACGAAGTTTATCAATACATTAAAAAAGTTGGACCGAACACAACCATTCAACAGATTTTACAACAAAACGGAGTTGTAGAAGAAATTGCTGTATTAAATCCTAAAGTCTTCGCTAATCCATCACTCGAAAAACAGTTATACCCTCCATTAAAAAAAATCGAAGCTGGAAGTTTTGATTTAGAAACTAGCAAAGATAGGGAGATTTTAACGAAATCTACTATTAAAAAAGAATCTTATGTTGAAGAGATAAATGGTAAAAAAGTATATAAAATGTTTCTTCCGCTCGATCAAAATCGGGTTATTTATTTGTCACTCGACTATGGAAAAATGAGTGCCCCGCTTTATCGTCATTCAATTATATTAATTGTTTCAGGCTTTCTTTCATTGTTCATACTTTTCCTATTAACTGCTCGTTTTTTTAATCGTATCTATGAAAATATACAAAAGATTAAAAGGCAGATTAAATTACTAGAAGAAGGTGATTTAACTGCCAAGAGTGAGGTAAATGACGGGAGTGAGTTAGAAAAATTATCTAAAAGTACCAACCGAATGGTAGATCAATTAAATAAACTTGTAAAGGATACACAAGACCAAGCAACTAAAACTCAACGACTATCCGTATTACTAGAAGCGGAAGCTTCCGAAACAGTGGAAAAAATGTATGAGTTATCAACGGAAGCTACGATGAAATCAAGGGAACAATTGTACGAAATCACAGAGCTTTTGGATGACATGGGAAATATTTTAAAACCATATAAGCAAAATGAAAATATAGGAAATATCATCGAAAAAATAGAATTGTTGAAACAAATTGTGAATGATCGTACAGCAGCAACCACAGACATGACCATCACTTTATCAGATTTACTTCAATCATTACATGGACAATCAAAAGAATTATCTGATATATCCAATACACTACTTGATTATATGGCCAAATTTAAACTTTCATGAGAGGGAGAGCATATGTCTTTAACAGTTGAAAAAGAAGTTCAAGAAAACACCTTAATCCTTCAAATTAAAGGAGTTTTAGATATTTCAACTGCACATGTCATTGAACCTTATTTAGAAGGGATTGATCGTATCGAAACTGTTATCTTAGATTTTTCGGATCTAGAATTGATCGATTCAACAGGCATTGGTGCGATTATAAATGCAATTTATTTATCTAAAGAAAAAAATTTTCAACTTAAACTTCAAGGAATGAACGAATTAACTCATCATGTCTTTGAAACAGTCGGTTTGTATAAGGTTTTAGATGCTTTAAAAGGAGAGTTTGGTTGATGTATAAAGATTATCTCACTTTTATTAAAGGAGAAACAACCTCAGACAATCAAAAGATCGCGGATAAAACTTTAGAGCGGGAGATTAACTTAGCTAGAAAGATACAAACTCAGCTGTTAAATGGAAAAATTCCTACA
Organism: Aeribacillus pallidus; assembly: GCF_050478865.1. NCBI lineage: Bacteria > Bacillati > Bacillota > Bacilli > Caryophanales > Bacillaceae > Aeribacillus > Aeribacillus pallidus. The sequence goes on from NZ_JBCNBW010000003.1 coordinate 22,786, forward strand.
TTTAAAGGTGGGGAACTAGCCGGTTCCTCTCTTCCTGCCAGATTAATTGGAGGTGATTATTACGATTTTTATCCTTTAGTGAATGGGAAGATACGAATGGTAGTAGGGGATGTAATGGGAAAAGGAATTCCTGCAGCCATGCTTATGATCTTAACTCGAGGTGCTTTCAGAAGTGCAGCTGAAAATACCAATTGTCCAGCAGAAACCCTTACATCTATGAACCAAGCATTATACGAAGATTTAAGAACATTAAAATCGTTTGTGACATTGTTTTGTGCAGATTACGATCCTAAAACTGGTATTTTTACGTATGCGAATGCAGGACATCTTCTTCCTCTTTATATGAACGGAAAAGATAAATCTATAGAAGAACTTCCAAAGGTAAGTGGAGTAATGTTAGGAGGAATTCCTAATCAAGTGTATAATGAGATTTCTATACAATTAAATGAACAAGATATCGTATTCTTTTATACAGATGGGATTGTGGAAGCACAAAATAAAAATGGGGAACAATATAAATTAGAACGGCTTATACAAACGTTATTAGAAAATCATGGGAATAGTGTAAATGAAATTGAAAAAAGTGTGATGGACTCGGTCCGTCAATTTACACAAGGTGTCCCTCAAAAAGATGATATCACAATGGTCCTTTTAAAAGTGAGTAAACAAAAATCGGATATTAACAGCAAAGATTCCCTTTTAATGAATTAAAGGGGGAGGGGTATCATGCAAAATGTTGTTTCGAAAGGAAAAGATATTGAGGAAGCTATTGAATTGGGTTTAGAGTTATTAGAAACAAAAATAGAAAATGTGAACATTGAAATCATTCAATCTCCGACAAAAGGTTTTCTAGGTATCGGTTCGAAACCAGCGATTGTAAAGCTTACGAAGTTAGAATCGGTTGATTCACTACAACAACCTAATAAAAAAGATTTTGAAAACCCTATCGGATTAATGGAACAAATGGTCTCTGAAATGAATGTTGATAAAATTGCCGAACAATCTGAATCGAATTTATTAGAGCAGGACAATCACATGGATACACTGGTATCGGACGTTCTTGTTGGTAAAGCATGGGTAAAAAATGGTATTTTATATTGTAAAGCATCTCCAACACATTTTCCAACGGTAACCATTGGCGAAGGAGTAAAATTATATCGAAATAATCAACTTGTGACAGAAAAAATGACGATTATTACAGACGAAGATGTACTTGAAATAAAAGTTGAAAATGAAGAAAAGGAAACAAAATGGAAAATTTGGATAGATGAATCAAAATTAAAAGTTCTTTTATACGTTGAACCTGGTTATAAAATCACCCGAAAATTACCTGATATAGAACCCGACCAACATATTGAACTGGTTGTACAGGAAAATAAAGAGATTTATAATACACTAAGCTATTCTGATGTAATTCAAAAGTTAGAATCGCTACGAGTAAAACACGACTTAATTCATCAAGGTGAAATTGTGAAAGCTCTTGAAGCAAAAGAACCGAGTACTTATGAAATTGGAACTGGTATAAAGGCAAAAGAAGGTAAAGATGGTTGGATTGAACTGAAAATCGATATACAGGCTCACAATGGTGTCACAGTAAATGAAGATATGAAAGTCGATTATCGAGAAATCAAAACCATTCCAGCTGTCGAAAGAGGTCAAGTGATTGGACTCATTCATCCCCCTATTCCTGGTCAACCAGGGGTAACTGTAACAAATGAACCTCTTCCAGCTAAACAAACTTATCCAATAGTACTTCAGAAGGGAAAAGGGATCATGACAGTTGATAACAAGATTGTTGCAACGGAATCTGGCCGCCCTAAAATTGAGCAAAAGGGACGTTTGGTCAAAGCATCCATTATGCCAAAACTTACTCATAATGGGAATGTAGATTTATCATCTGGCAATATCCGCTTTAAGGGGGACGTTGAGATATTTGGTGACGTTGAGAAAAACATGATTGTTGAAGCGGAAGGAGATATTATTGTTCAGAAAACCGTAAATATGGCTTCTCTTATTGCTTCTGGAGCTATTATTACTTATGGTAATATCATCAGTTCTGAGCTTTCAGCAGGCAAAAACAATCTGTTGATAGCAGAATTAGGACATTTACTGGGAATCATCCATCAAAATGTAGAAAAAATGATAGCGGTCATTCAACAACTAACTCAATCTCCTGCTTTTAAATCTAGTGACTTTTCTAGGGGCGGGTTACAACCATTAATTCAAATATTGTTAGAGAAAAAGTTTAAAAGTTTTCCGCCGTTAGTCAAAAAATACGTTGAGATTGTAGGAAAGGGAGAAGATTTTTTAGATGATGATGTGTGGAGGGAAATAGCCGTTTCCTTAACGAAACTTTTTTTATCTTTAACGAATGAAGTGATCTCTTTAGATTGGATTATTCAATTATCCCAAAAAATGAAAGAACTTCATGAAGTTAGTAAATCTCCTGTTGAACCAAATTCTTATATCTTTATTCCAAGTGCTCTAAATAGCCGTATCTATAGTAGTGGCAATGTATTTGTTATAGGTCAGGGATGTATTAATACGAAGATTCATGCAGGTGGAGTGTTAAAAATTCATGGCATCATACGCGGTGGAGAAGTATACGGGAGATTAGGCGTTGAAATTAATGAAACAGGATCGGAAAGAGGAATATCTACAGTCATTGCTGTTCCACATGATCAAAAAATTAAAATTAAGAAAGCGATGGAAGGTACCATCCTTAAAATCGGAAACGCGAAACATACATTAACAGATACTAAATATGATGTGATGGCGTATGTAGATAAGAATGATCGAATGGTTTTCAAATAAAAGAAGGAGAGGGAGAAATGATTGAATATTCTTTGTACGATAATAATGATCATTTAGATGTTAAATTAATTGGAGATTTGGATATAGATGGAACAGAGGTAGTAGAAGAAGAAATTATTCCGAAGATGGAAAAATATAAAACTATCCATATTAACTTTGAAGGGATTCAGTTTGTGGATTCAACTGGAATGGGCTTACTAATGAATATGGTTCAAAACCTGCAAGAAAAGGGTGTAAAGGTAACCGTATCTAACGTTAGACAAGATATAATGGATGTTTTTAATATTCTGCAACTTCCAGAAATTTTAGGTGAAGAGATATTTGTATAAAAATAAGCATTGTCATTGTTATTGAATTTACCGGAAAACCTCTGCAGCCGAAAGAAGGAGGGCTGTTGACAGATCAACAAAATCAGAGAACGATACCTTACCTACCTTTCCTAGTTAACCGTATCTAGTTATTTTTTCCAAAATTCCCACTTTTACCAAGAAGGGCTATATATTTTAAAAACAAAAGCGTTGCGACAATGTCGTGACGCTATTTTATTTTGCAAAATGGTATTGATAATCGATGTGATACTCTAGGATATTAACAAAATGGTGAACCAAGAGGCTTAAACATTTGACACAATGTTAAATGATTCCCACAAAAAAAGGACGTAAAATATACTTAAGATTCAGAAAAAAAAGAAGGGGAGTATCGCTGATTTCTACAGAAATATATTGAAAACGGTTACAATTAACAAGTTTCCTAGTTTATAAGTAATTATTCAAAATTTAAAGGGAGGTCTAAATATGGCGGACAAAGTGAAGATTGGGTTAATCCAAGCTTCCCATGATGTGGATGGGAACGAAGCAGTCGACGTTCACAAAAAGGCGGCAATTGAAAAACATGTGAAACTCGTGGAAGATGCAAAGAAAAAGGGTGCCCAAATTATTTGTCTTCAAGAAATTTTTTACGGTCCATACTTCTGTGCTGAACAAAATCCGAAGTGGTATGACTCTGCCGAAGAAATCCCAGATGGACCGACAACGAAGTTATTCCAGGAGCTAGCCCGAGATTTAGGTGTCGTTCTTGTCGTTCCAATGTATGAACGAGAAGGTATTGCTACTTACTATAACACAGCTGCTGTTATTGATGCGGATGGAACATATTTAGGGAAGTATCGAAAGCAGCATATTCCGCATGTCGGGGTCGGTAACGAAGGCTGTGGCTTTTGGGAAAAATATTACTTTAAACCTGGTAATCTAGGTTATCCGGTATTTGATACCGAGTATGCGAAAGTAGGGGTGTATATTTGCTACGATCGCCACTTCCCGGAAGGAGCGCGACTATTAGGATTAAAAGGAGCTGAAATCGTGCTGAATCCTTCCGCCACGGTGGCTGGTTTGTCCGAATACTTATGGAAATTGGAACAGCCGGCTCATGCAGTAGCGAATGGGTATTACGTTGGTGCCATTAATCGTGTTGGATATGAAAGCCCTTGGAACATGGGTGAATTTTACGGCCAATCTTATTTAGTCGATCCTCGTGGGAATTTTGTCGCCATGGGTAGTCGAGATAAGGATGAGGTTGTGATTGGTGAAATGGATAAAAAATTAATTCGAGAAGTGCGCGATACATGACAATTTTATCGAGACAGACGTCCAGAAACGTACGGAGAAATGACGTCACTTGTTCCATAAAAATTGAAACGATCGATGGATGGTATATTCATCGGTCGTTTTAACTACTGAAAAGGGCGAAGGGGGTAAACGGAATGGCAAATGGGGTTGTAAAAGAAGATTTAAAGAAAAATTTTGAGGAAGTAAATCCGGGATTAAACGACAGGGAAGCGTTAGAAGAAGCGTACCGATGTTTATATTGTTATGATGCCCCGTGCATTAAAGCATGTCCAACAGGAATCGATATTCCTGCATTTATTAAAAGAATAGCTACTGGAAACTTAAAAGGAGCCGCTAAAACGATTATGTCCGCCAATCCAGTCGGGGCGAGTTGTGCTCGCGTCTGTCCGACAGAAGAACTTTGTGAAGGTGCATGTGTGTTAAATCATTCCACGAAACCAATTATGATCGGTGACTTACAGCGATATGCGACCGATTGGGCGATAAAAAATGAGCAAGTTCTTTTCCAAGCTGGTAAGAAAAACGGTAAAAAAGTAGCCGTTGTTGGAGGGGGGCCAGCTGGCTTATCTGCTGCCAGAGAACTTGCTCTTTTTGGATATGAAGTCACCATTATTGAAGCTGAAGCAGAGGCTGGGGGCTTAAATACGTATGGGATTGTATCGTTCCGCTTACCAAAGGCCATCTCCTATTGGGAAGTGCAACAAGTAAAAAGCTTAGATGTAAACATTCAAACAAACACGAAAGTTGGCGTAGACATCACAAAAGACGAGTTGCTTAACCAATTCGATGCCGTTGTTTTAGCCGTTGGGATGGGAAAAGTTCCTTCGTTACACATTGAAGGGGAACAATTAAAAGGGGTTTACGATGCTATCGAATTAGTGAAGGAAACAAAAACGAAAGAATTGACTGATGAGTTCATCGGAAAGCGGGTTGTGGTGATTGGTGCAGGGAACACCGCCATTGACGCTGCTACATGTTCCGTTCGATTAGGGGCTGAAAACGTCAAAATTTTATATCGCCGAACAAAGGAAGAAATGACAGCTTATGACTTTGAATATGAATTTGCGAAACAAGATGGTGTCGAGTTTCGTTGGCTGACCCAACCAAAACGAATCATTGGCGATGAGAACGGTCGAGTGGTGGCGATCGAATGTATCAAAATGAAGCTTGGCGAAAAAGGTGTAGATGGTAGAAGAAGACCAGTACCGATCGAAGGATCGGAATTTATCTTGCCTGTAGATGCCGTTATTAAGGCAATTGGTCAAATTAGACACATGCCACTTATTGAGCATTTTGGCTTAGCACATAATGACGGTGTCGTACAAGTCAATCCGAAAACATATGAAACATCGGTCCAAAACGTGTACGCCTGTGGGGACGTAATTTTTGGTAAAGGCCAAGGGGAAGCAATGGTAGTAACAGCGGCACAACAAGGGAAGGAAGCAGCGTATGCCTTGCATCAACAATTATCCGAGTCCGTAAATAAAAACGTGTAACTATTAGGCAAAAGGGGGAACAGTGAGATGGCCGATTTACGAACGAATTTAGCCGGAATTCAGTCGCCAAATCCATTTTGGCTCGCTTCAGCTCCGCCAACAAACTCTGGATATCAAGTCCAACGGGCGTTTGAAGCTGGGTGGGGAGGTGCGGTATGGAAAACGTTAGGAGATCCGATTTTAAACGTTTCTTCCCGCTTTGCTGCCTTAACGTTTAACGGGAACCGCGTCGCTGGTTTTAACAATATCGAACTCATTACTGATCGACCGCTTGATGTGAACTTACAAGAAATTTATGAGACGAAAAAGAAATTCCCGGACCGGGCGGTAGTCGCGTCGTTAATGGTGGAGCCGAAAAGAGAAAAATGGCATGAAATCGTCAAACGAGTGGAAGACGTAGGTGTGGATGGATTGGAACTAAACTTTGGCTGTCCGCACGGAATGGCAGAGCGAGGAATGGGGTCTGCTTCGGGACAAGTTCCGGAATTAGTTGAAAAGCAAACATATTGGGTAAAAGAAGTGGCTCAAACACCGGTGATTGTAAAGCTCACACCGAATATTACGGATATTACCGTTACAGCCGAGGCAGCGGTTCAAGGTGGAGCCGATGCCGTCAGTATGATCAATACTATTAATAGTTTAATGGGCGTTGATTTAGATACGTGGAACCCGATTCCACACGTAGGCGGGAGGGGAGCACACGGGGGCTATTGTGGACCTGCTGTGAAACCGATCGCCCTCAACATGGTAGGCGAGTGTGCACGAAACCCACGTATTACCGTTCCGATTTCGGGAATGGGAGGGGTTTCTGATTGGCGAAATGCGGTGGAATTTATGTTAATGGGTGCTACAAACGTTCAAGTTTGCACCGCAGTTATGCACCACGGATTCCGAATTGTCCAAGATATGATTGATGGATTGAATAACTATTTAGATGAACGAGGAATTGCGTCAGTATCAGACATCGTCGGAAAATCCGTTGCAAAATATTCGGATTGGGGCGACTTAGACTTAAATTATAAAGTCGTAGCTCGCATTAACCCGGACGTTTGTATTAATTGCAATAAATGCCATATTGCTTGTGAAGATACCTCCCATCAATGTATTGACATCGTAACAGAAAACGGAAAAGAGATCTTAAAAGTTCGTGAAGAAGATTGTGTCGGCTGTAACTTATGTTCAATTGTATGCCCAGTGGATGGAGCGATTGATATGGTCGAAATTCCGAGCGAATTTGAACCGATGACATGGAATGAACGTCAAGCGTTAATTGGAGCAGGTGCTGATTGTAAAATCGACTTAACGAAATAAACGATTAAATGGGGAGGAAATTGGATGAAAAAATTAATTAAAAACGGAACCATTGTGACAGCTACGGATACTTTTGAAGCGGAAATCTTAATTGAAAATGGAAAAATTGTCGCCATGGGTCACCAATTAGATCCAGTAGGAGCCGAAGTCATCGATGCCAAAGGCTGCTACATCTTCCCTGGAGGAATTGATCCACACACTCATTTAGAAATGCCATTTGGGGGAACGGTATCAAAAGATGATTTTGAAACAGGGACAATTGCGGCTGCGTTTGGAGGGACGACGACGGTTATTGATTTTTGCTTAACTAACAAAGGGGAACCGTTAAAAAAAGCGATCAATACTTGGCATGCAAAATCAAAAGATAAAGCGGTTATCGACTATAGTTTCCATTTAATGATCGCTGAAATGAATGATGATGTGTTAAACGAATTACCGAAAGTGATAGATGAAGAAGGAATTACGTCGTTTAAAGTTTTTATGGCGTACAAAAATGTGTTCCAAGCGGATGATGAAACATTATTCCGGACATTGGTGGCTGCTAAAGAACTGGGCGCGCTCGTCATGGTTCATGCAGAAAACGGCGATGTTATTGATTATTTAACGAAGAAAGCATTAACTGAAGGAAAAACAGATCCGATTTATCATGCCCTCACTCGTCCACCGGAAGTAGAAGGAGAAGCGACAGGGAGAGCAGCTGAATTAACAGGATTAGCACAATCACAATTATATGTCGTTCATGTGTCGTGTGCTGAAGCAGTGGAAAAAATTACACAAGCTCGGAATCGTGGTTTTGATGTATGGGGCGAAACGTGTCCACAATATTTAGTACTGGATCAATCGTATTTAGAAAAGCCGAATTTTGAAGGAGCTAAATATGTGTGGTCACCTCCGTTAAGAGAAAAATGGCATCAAGACGTTCTGTGGAATGCGTTAAAGAACGGTCAACTCCAAACATTAGGATCTGACCAATGTTCCTTTGATTTTAAAGGTCAAAAAGAACTCGGTCGCGGCGACTTTACAAAAATTCCGAACGGTGGTCCGTTCATTGAAGATCGTGTCAGTGTATTGTTCTCTGAAGGGGTGAAAAAAGGGCGTATTACCATTAATCAATTTGTGGATATTATGTCAACACGTATTGCAAAGTTGTTTGGTCTGTTCCCGAAAAAAGGCACAATTGCCGTTGGAGCTGATGCGGACCTCGTTATTTTTGACCCGAATGTGGAGCGTACGATTTCTGCTGCTACTCATCATATGGCAGTAGACTACAACGCCTTTGAAGGGTTGAAGGTGACAGGAGAGCCGGTTTCCGTATTGTGCCGTGGTGAATTTGTCGTCAGGGATAAGCAATTTGTTGGTAAGTTAGGATACGGAAAATATTTGAAACGTGCGAAATACGGTCAACTATTAAAAGAAGACGTTAAGCAAACGACATAAGGATATAAACTGTTGCTTGACCGAGCGACCGGTCAAGCAACGGTTTCGAAAAAATGGGCATTCCAAAAGGGGAGATGCGTATGAAAAAAGAGATTAATTATTTAAAATCACCAGACTTGCTACCGATTCCACAGCATGAGCGGAAAATTACGACACTAGGTTTTGCTTTTATGTGGGTCGGAATGGTCGTTGTATTAGCGACATTTGCAATCGGTGGGGCCGGTGTTCAATCATTGCCACTACCTCTCGTTTTGTTAGGTACCATTATTGGTTCCCTTGCTATTGGCTTTTTTATTTCGCTGACCGCAGATATTGGGATTGAACATGGACTTTCGTTTCCTGTTTATATGCGTGCTCCATTTGGTACGATAGGCACGCACATTCCGTCTATCGTACGTGGATTAGCCGCTTCGATGTGGTTTGGGATTAACACGTATTTCGGGTCTACAGCGATGAACGGAATATTAAATTTGCTATGGGGATTTGACAATTGGTTTTTATGTTTTATTTTATTTGCTATCGTCCAATTACTCAATACAGCACTTGGAATTAAAGCTGTTGAACGATTCGCTGATTTAGCCGCACCGATTATTATCCTCATTTCTTGTTGGATGTATGTTTCATTATCTGACAAAGCGGCACTTCAAGGAAGAGATGTATGGAGCTGGGCCGAAAATCCAGTGACTGGCGCTGCCGCTTTCACCGCCTTTTTAGTCGTCATCTTCAGTAATATGGGCTTCTGGTCAACATTATCTGCCGATATTCCTTCCATTTCCCGTTACATTAAAGCACCGAAACACGAACGAAATTGGTTTAAACGAAACAAAGGAGCACTTATTGGAAGTTTAGTCGCTTTGCCATTAACGCAAGCCTTTATGGTGTTAATCGGTGGAGTGGCGTACGTTGCTGTAAAAAATTATGACCCTGTGATTGCGTTACAAGAAGCAGCTTCTGGATTAATTTTAGGAGTACTGCTACTCATGATTGTGTTAGCTCAATGGTCAACAAACATTTCTGCTAACATCGTACCGGCGGCAACCATTTTCTCCAACGTTGGTGGTCCGAAGTTTCCGTTTTGGGCAGGAGTCATTGCAGCAGGGATTGCGGGAACGATAGTCCAACCGTGGAACTTGTTTGGGGTCATTATTCCGATTCTTCTCTTTGTGGGAGGCATTCTTTCGGCCATTGTTGGCATCCTTGTCTCTGACTACTATTTCATTCGAAAGAGACGGGTAAACGTGCACGATTTGTATAAGCGTAACGGGCAATTCCGCTATATGAACGGTATTAACTTAGCAGGTTTTATATCTTGGATTGTTGGAGGAGGCGTTTCTTATTTCTTCCCGAGTTATTCGTTCTTAGTCGGTTTTGTTGTCGGAGGTGGCTGTTATTATGTTCTAGGAAAGTACTGGTGGTTTAAAAAATATAAACAAGCTGAACTAGAAGATCCAAGTGATGAAAAATATTTAGGAATTACGGTTGGAAGAGATTGGGACATTCCGTTAGAGGATGAAGTCGTCATTACAGGTTCTTCCGACGTATTTATTATCGATTCAAGTAAATCGACATAGGGAGGGATTTTCCATGAATGATTCTATTGTGTATGAAAAAGAACGTGCCGAAATGGATTATTTATTAAGTAAAGGTTATGTCATTACCAAAGTGAACGAACATTTAAACGGGGCGATTGTTGAGTTTGAAGACCCACAAGGTGAACTTCCGAAAGAAGTGTTAAACATCACAAATGCCGATGCCCGAAAGTACTTTTCGTGCATTATTCGGCGTCAAAAGTCCGTAAAAAACCAAACGTAAACCTAATAGAATGGGCTCTTCATAAGGGGTCCATTCTTTTTTGTGGTTCCGACATCTTAAATTTTGGCTATGTTATATGTCATTGTTGATTTTTAGCAAGTTATTCACACGGCGGCGACTCTAGCGGGAACTAGAAGCCGCAAGACCGTTATTTGAGCGTAGCGAGGGAAGCGGCTTGCACCTTGCCCGCGGAAAGCGTCCGCCACAAGCGAAATGTATAAATTTCAACAGTATCGTTAATCAGAGCCTAAATTTTAAAAAATGTAAGTGGATATGAAATAGTGGTCCCTTCATGTCGAAAACTCCCACGTTTTCACTAGTATTGTATTGTTTTGTAGATTTCAAGACGCATGGACAAATCCACGATATAATGGAGTTAGACATTTTGTAAAAGGAGGCGACGCTATGCAAGATGTTGCCTGTCTCACTGTAAAGGATATATTAAATCGAAAGTATTTTGATAACGCAGAAGTTGTTGCAGGAAAGTCGGGATTAATGCGAAAGGTTAAATGGGTTCATGTCGTAGAAGTTCCGAAAATTCAACAGTTGTTGAACGGCCAAGAGTTAATTTTATCAACAGGTGTGGGCTGGAAAGAAGACGAACAACTATTTCTCCACTTTTTAAACGACCTCATCCTTAGTCAAGCCTCTGGTTTGTGCATTGAAATGGGGACCTATACAACTACTATTCCTTCGAGTGTGCTCTCCTTAGCTAATCAACATCATTTTCCTATCATTGTTTTCCGTGAAGAGGTCCCTTTTGTAAACATTACCCAAGATATTCATACTTACATAATCAATCAACAATATTCCATTTTACAAAAATTAGAAGCGTATTCCCAGCAATTAAATGCACGTCTTTTATCCGTTCATCATTTTAAAGAAATTCTCGGATTATTGCATTACTATACGGGTTATCACGTCGTTTTGACGCTAGCAAATAATGAAGTATATGTGTTGCCGGATGGACAAGAAGACATCATAAACGATCTTGAACAGAAATCCAGTCATATAGCGATGAAAGAAATTTATGTCATGAACAAGCCATACGGAACACTTTATATCATGGCTCAAAAGAAAGAAATAAGTGAAGTCGATGTGCTCATATTAAATCGTACAGCAACCGCATTAGCACAACATTTTTTACGAGAGATGTTTGTGGAAGAAAAAAAACGGGGCAAACAATCGGAGTGGATTCGTTCTTGGTTAGAAGGAGTCGATTCAATTAAAGGAGAACAATTGATCCATTCATATTTCAAGAAAGGGATTAAAGGTGGCGTGGTTTGTTTTGTACGGACGAAAGAAGTAGAAGGCTACCATGATGGAACGTATTTTCACCTTTTTGCCCGGTCTATTTTTGAACAATTAGGCTTTCATTTCCTTGCTGCCGAGCATGCAGGAGACCATATCTTTGTGTTGTTCAATCAAAGAGAACATCAACATTGGAAAGAGCGCGTTCAACGTGGATTAGAAAAAATCATGAAAATGCCAGAAACGTATAAAAGGAACATTCATATCTTGACAATCGGGATTGGTAAATATGCACATCAATTATCCGATTTCCCTACGAGCTTTCAAACAGCCAAAGAAGCCATTCGAATTCATAGAAACATTCGCCAAACAAGTGGCCTATGCTTTTATGATGAGTTGCACATGTATCGCATTATCGGACTGTTGCAACAAAGTACGAATCTACAAGAAATCATAGCGGAATATTTGCAACCGCTTATTGACTATGACCGGAAACATCACGGGAAGCTGCTCGAAACATTGAAAGTATTTTTACAATGCAACTGTTCGAAAAAAGAAACAGCGAAAAAACTATATGTTGTTAGGCAGACACTGTATCATCGATTGTCAAAAATTGAACAATTGTTAGGCAAAGACTTTTTACATCCGGATAAACGGATAGCGATTGAATTAATGCTGTATGCCCATGACTTTTTACAACAAGAACAGACGGCACAATCATCCATATCAATCGATTAAATAAGATATTCATAATGTGTAATAGGGTGTAAAGAACATTTGACATTATGTCTAATGAATGGATTTTAAACATAAGGGATAATGGACGTAGGAAAAGATTGCTAGAAAGGGAGGATGGGAGAAATGGAAACGACAAAGAAAAGTACGAAACTCGTTCAAAATTTTATTGGGGGCGAATGGGTGAAATCAAAAGGAACTACTGTCCTAGACGTTCCAAATCCAGCTACGGGGGAAGTGCTCGGTCAAGTACCACTATCCACTAAAGAAGATGTCGATCATGCGGTAAAGGTAGCGAAAGAAGCATTTCAAACGTGGAAAAAAACACCGGTACCGAAACGGGCGCGTATTATGTTTAAATTTCATACATTACTTGTTGAGCATCACGAAGAACTAGCGAAGTTAGTCGTACAAGAAAACGGTAAAGCGTATAAAGAAGCGTACGGCGAAATTCAGCGAGGAATCGAATGTGTTGAATTTGCCGCAGGTGCTCCTACCTTATTAATGGGAGAATCGTTAAGTAATATTGCTGAGGATATCGATTCGGAAATGTTCCGTTATCCGCTCGGTGTCGTCGGTGGCATTACTCCATTTAACTTCCCGATGATGGTTCCACTATGGATGTTCCCGTTGGCGATTGTTTGTGGGAATACGTTTGTATTAAAACCTTCTGAGCGAACCCCGTTAATGGCCAATCGTCTAGCCGAACTGTTTACGGAAGCGGGGGCACCGAAAGGAGTTCTAAATGTCGTACACGGAGCACATGATGTAGTAAATGGTTTATTGGAACACCCAGATATTGCGGCTATCTCTTTCGTTGGTTCCCAACCGGTGGCTAAATACGTGTATGAACGAGCAGCAGCGAATGGAAAGCGAGTACAAGCATTGTCTGGAGCGAAAAACCATCATATCGTTATGCCTGATGCTGATATGGATAAAGCGCTACAACATATCATGAGCTCGACGTTTGGTAGCGCAGGCCAACGTTGTATGGCGTGTAGCGCAGTCGTTTTAGTCGGGGATAACGACCAATTCATACGCGAATTGAAAAAACACGCCGACCAATTACCGATCGGAAATGGGATGGATGAAGAAGTTCTTTTAACCCCAGTTATTCGAGAGGCCCATCGGCAAAAAGTACTTGGCTATATTGAAAAAGGAATTGAAGAGGGGGCTGACCTTGTTCGAGATGGACGAAGAGAAATGGCGTTATTTGAAAAAGGAAATTTCTTAGGTCCAACGATTTTTGACCATGTGACCCCAGAGATGACGATTGCGAAAGAAGAAATTTTTGCCCCTGTGTTAAGTGTACTTCGTGCGAAAGATTTAGATGAAGCGCTTAACTATATTCGGAAATCACGCTATGGCAATGGGGCGACAATTTATACTAAAGATGCGAAAGCGATTCGAAAGTTCCGTGAAGAAGCTGATGCAGGCATGCTTGGTGTCAATGTCGGTGTGCCGGCGACGATGGCGTTTTTCCCGTTCTCGGGATGGAAAGATTCATTCTACGGTGATTTACACGTAAACGGAAAAGACGGGGTGAACTTTTATACGAAGAAGAAGATGATTACGTCGCGCTTTGATTTTTAATTCGTAGGGGAAATTTTTTGCGGAAGGGGAGTCAGTGATGCCAGTTAGTGAACGGCATGATTTATTGAAAAAAGACGATGCCTACATTTGGCATTCGATGAAGCCGTACAATCCGGATGCCACCATGGTGGTGGACCATGCAGAAGGTGTGTGGATTACAGATATTCACGGAAACAAATATTTAGATGCGATGTCTGGATTGTGGTGTGTAAACGTCGGATATGGTCGGAAAGAATTAGCGGAAGCGGCATATGAACAATTGAAACAACTCTCTTACGTTCCGTTAACGCAAAGTCATGTTCCAGCCATTGAGTTAGGAGAAAAATTAAACGAATGGCTCGGAGACGACTATGTCATCTTTTTCTCGAATAGTGGCTCCGAAGCGAACGAAACGGCTTTTAAAATCGCCCGCCAATATCATCAACAAAAAGGGGAACACAATCGATATAAAATCGTCTCCCGTTATCGTGCCTATCATGGAAACTCCATGGCGGCCTTAGCAGCAACCGGTCAAGCCCAACGAAAGTTTAAGTATGAACCACTAGCACCAGGGTTTATTCACGTATCTCCACCTGATACGTACCGGATGACGGATGCAGATGAAAAAGATCCACACAACATGGCGTGCGTGAAAGAAGTGGATCAAGTGATGACTTGGGAGTTAAGCGAAACGATTGCCGCGATGATTATGGAGCCCATTATTACAGGAGGAGGTATTCTCGTTCCTCCAGAAGGCTATATGAAAGCCGTAAAAGAGATTTGTGAAAAACACGGAGCGCTCTTAATCGTCGATGAAGTCATTTGTGGCTTTGGACGAACAGGAAAACCGTTTGGTTTTATGCATTATGGAGTAAAGCCGGATATTATCACGATGGCGAAAGGAATTACAAGCGCCTACTTACCGCTTTCAGCAACAGCGGTTCGAAAAGAAATTTATGAAGCGTTTAAAGGAAGCGAAGAATATGAATTCTTCCGCCATATCAATACGTTCGGTGGAAATCCAGCAGCCTGTGCACTCGCCTTAATAAATTTAGACATTATGGAAAACGAAAAGCTTTCGGATCGTTCAGCGGAAGTCGGCGAACGAATAATCAATGATTTACGAAATCTGTTACAAGACCATCCATATGTCGGGGATGTCCGTGGAAAAGGACTGTTAATCGGGATTGAACTTGTAAAAGACAAACAATCAAAAGATCCTCTTGAGAATAAAAAAGTGAATCAGGTGATTAGCAAGTGTAAAGAAGACGGAGTCATCATCGGGAAAAATGGATACACGGTAGCGGGGTATAACAATGTCCTCACATTAGCTCCACCGCTTATCATTGAAGATGAAGATGTTGCTCTATTAATTCAAACGTTGAAAAAAGCTTTATATTCTATCACATAAAAGGGTTTTGTGAGCTCGTAGTCAACCACGACTACGAGTTTTTTTATAGTTGTAATTTTCGACTAAATGGGAATATTCGGATTATGATAAAATAATGGAAAAAGAAAGTAGGTGATGCAGTGAATACTTACTTATACCAAATGCCACTTTCTATGGTGGAATCGATATTAGAAAACGCCTTTGAATGGCTGGTCGTAGTCGATCGTGAAGGGCGAATTATTTACATTAACGAAAGTTATTGTAAATTTCTTGAAATTGATCGTGAAAAAGCGATTGGCAGACACGTCACCGAAGTGATTGAAAATACAAGAATGCATATTGTTACCCAAACCGGGAAAGAAGAACTAGCCGACTTACAATATATTAAAGGAAATTACATGATTGCCAACCGCATTCCGATTAAGTTAAACGGGGAAGTGATAGGTGCTATTGGTTCGGTCATTTTTCGGGACACGAGTGAATGGATGCAAATGAGTAGTCATGTAAAAAATATGATGACCAAGATTGAAAGCTATATTGAAGATATTAATAGTGGAGCGAAATATTCCTTAGAGCATATTTTAGCCACATCACCAAAAATGAAAGAATTAAAGGAACGGGTGAAATTAATTGCTTCCAGTGATATTTCGGTGCTTATTCGTGGTGAAAGTGGTACGGGAAAAGAATTGTTTGCCCATAGTATTCACCGATTGAGTCAACGAAGTGAACAACCCTTTATTAAAGTGAATTGTGCTGCCATTCCTGAGCATTTGTTAGAATCAGAGTTATTTGGATATGAAGAAGGAGCATTTACCGGTGCAAAAAAAGGAGGTAAAAAAGGAAAGTTTCAACTGGCCAACGGCGGAACCATTTTTCTAGACGAAATTGGGGACATGCCGCTTAATATGCAAGTAAAGCTACTAAGGGTTCTTCAAGACCAAGAGGTAGAACCAATTGGTGCCACGAAGCCTGTACAGCTAGATGTTCGCATCATCGCTGCCACGAATCGTCCGTTAGAAAAAATGATGGAAGAAAAACGTTTCCGAGAAGATTTGTATTATCGAATTAACGCGATTCCGTTTCATATTCCCCCATTAAGAGAACGGCCGGAAGATATTTTGGTACTTGCCAACCATTTTATCCAACAAGCAAGTAAAAAAGCAGGAAAACGGATTAAAGGAATGACAAGGGAAGTTGAACACTTGTTATGTACTTATTCATGGCCAGGAAACATTCGCGAGCTCCAAAATGCATTGGAGGCAGCCACTTATTTATCTAGTGGTGAGTGGATTACAAAAGAGGTATTACCCGATTACTTGAAAAAAGACGATTCCCTATATCCATTTGGGAACAAAACGTTAAAAGAAATGTTAGAAGAAACAGAGAAACGCATTATTCAACAAAGTTTACAAATGCACCAATACGACAAACTTCAAACAGCGAAAGCGCTCGGAATCAGTAAATCGAGCATGTATGAAAAGCTGAAAAAATATGAGATAGTCGACCGTCCATAAATCTGGAATTCATTCCATTTTTCTGGACGGTTATTTTAGTCATAAAATTGTCACAATTTTTAATATTCGTCCAGAAAATTGGAATCCAGCTTCGGAAAAGCGTTGTCCTTACGGAAGTAAAAATTGGCATGACTTTTGCATCTGTTACATTTGGTAACGTTTTCATATGGTCTCAAGTGACCATCTATTTGTTTAAAAACAGGATAGGGGGAAATGGCATGTTAAGTATGATCGGTCTCATTGGGGGATTACTATTACTTATTTACTTAACGATGAGGGGAATGAACATTTTAGTCGTCGGTCCGTTAGCTGCCGTCTTTGTGGCGGTCCTTAGTGGAATGCCGCTTTTTCCACAGCTAGCAGCGGAAGGTGAGGCGAACCTTGTCACCAACTATATGGGAGGATTTGCTGGTTTTATTACGTCATGGTATCTCATGTTCTTACTTGGAGCGGTGTTTGGAAAAGTGATGGAAGAAAGTGGGGCAGCAGATAGTGTTTCGAAGTTTGTGGTAGATAAATTTGGGATTAAGTATGCCGTGTTAGCTATTGTAGCCGCGTGTGCCATTTTAACGTACGGCGGGGTTAGTTTGTTTGTAGTGGCATTTTCCGTCTATCCGATGGCGGTTAGTTTATTTAAACAAGCCGATTTACCAAGACGATTTATTCCCGCTGCCTTAGCTTTTGGTTCCGTTACCTTTACAATGACTTCCGCTGGTTCACCGGAAATACAAAACTGGATTCCAATTGAGTACTTAAATACGGATCCGTATGCCGGATGGGAAGTGAGTTTAATCGTCGCGATTTTTATGGCGATATTCGGTTACTGGTGGTTAAAGCGAATGATTCAAAAAGCGGTGGAACGTGGCGAACGCTTTGAGGCGCGAGAAGGAGATCCAGAAACATTAAATAAAGAACTACCCTCACCGATTCGAGGGTTAATTCCTCTGATAGTGGTGCTTGTCGTATCATATATTTTCCACGACTCGTTAAAACAATCCGCTTTAATTATCGCTTTATTAGGTGGTGTTATTGCCACGTATGTACTGAATCGAAAGTTTTTCCAATCTTTTTGGAATGCGGTGTCAGAAGGAACGGTCGGTGCCTTAATTGCGATTGGAAATACAGCAGCAGTCGTCGGCTTTGGTGGTGTTGCTAAAGCGGTACCAGCGTTTGAAACAGCGGTTGATTTTATGACGAGTATTCCAGGTTCACCGTTAATTGGAGGAGCTCTTGCGGTTAGTGTGATTGCTGGAATGACGGGTTCTGCTTCCGGTGGGCAAGCGATTGCTCTTCCTATTTTAGCTCCACATTACATGGAACTAGGTGTCAATCCTGAAGCGTTACACCGGGTCGTTTCGATTTCTTCAGGCGCGTTAGATACGCTTCCGCATAACGGGTATGTAGTGACCACCATTCGATCAATTTGTGGTGAATCCCATCAAGATGCCTATGGTGCGGTCGGTGCTTTAACTGCTATTGTACCGCTATTAGGAGTCATATTAGCCATCATTTTATTCTCTTTAGGACTTGGAATTTAACGTTGAAGGAGCTGTTGGGACACATGGTTCGTGAAAAAGTTGTCTTTATCACTGGTGCAGCACAAGGAATTGGGTACGAGATTGGTAAACGCTTTGCCGAACAAGGGGCAAAAGTTGTGTTAACCGATATTCAAGAAACACAAGTAAAAGAAGCTGCCGACCAACTGAAATCGGAAGGATACAAAGTCATCGGTCTTAAGTGTGATGTGACAAATGAAGAAGACATTCAACGAGCGATGGATGAGACGGTTGAGAAAATGGGGTCGTTAGATGTTCTTATCAATAACGCCGGCATGCAATACATTTCCATGATTGAAGACTTTCCGACAGAAAAATTTGAACAACTCATTAAAGTGATGTTAATTAGCCCATTTATGGCTATCAAAAAAGCGTTGCCGATCATGAAAAAACAGCAGTTTGGCCGAATTATCAATATGGCGTCTATTAACGGTCTTGTCGGGTTCGCCGGTAAGTCGGCTTATAATAGCGCCAAACACGGGGTAATTGGGTTAACAAAAGTGGCAGCATTAGAAACGGCGACTGATGGTATTACCGTGAATGCCATTTGCCCAGGCTATGTGGATACTGAACTTGTTCGAAACCAGTTACACGATTTAGCCAAAACGAGAAACGTTTCCGTTGAGAAAGTACTTGAGGAAGTGATCTATCCACTTGTTCCACAAAAACGTTTACTTTCCGTCGACGAAATTGCTTTCTATGCTTTGTTCCTCGCTAGCGAAGAAGCAAAAGGTATCACGGGGCAAACAGTTGTGATTGATGGAGGATATACGGTGCAGTAACCTTTATGGTAATTTCTAATATATTTCAACCGAAAAACAGGGTTGACTAGTAAACTGCTAGTTAACCCTGTTTCATAGCTTTCAAGCGGCCTCAAATCCTTCTGATTATTGGTGTAAAATAGCTGAAATTTGGTCGGTTAATTCAATGTGTTGTAAGGTTGTTCCTTTTAAGTACATAAATGCACCAGGACCACCTAAGTAAAATTGAATATGCGGGTACTTTGAGGCAAATTCATCAAGCTCTTCAATCAACCGTTCGTTTCTTTCAAAAGGAAGTCTCGTTACCGCCGAGAGGACGACTTTTTTTGGATTTAACAGTTGGACGGTGGATTGAATAGCTGTAGGAGCAGGAGAAGGTCCGAGCATCACCGTTCGCCATCCTCGTAACATGAATTGGAGTAAAATCATGTGTAATGGAATTTCATGTCGTTCCTCAGGTAAACAAGCACCTAATACGAGGGGAGCTTTTTCACTAATAGGAAAATTCCGTCTTAGTTTTATTAGGAAATCACGAACCACTAAACTCGATAAAGCTTCTTGATATTCTCCCCACCGACCATCTTTCCAACGATTTCCCACTTCTTTTAAGAATGGGATTACAATAGAATCAAGAAATGATTGTAATCCAAATAAATGGTAGGCTTGGTCTAATAGACGGTTTAATTGTGCTTCATTACCGAGCGTTCCTTCCTGCAATAGAGAATCAACAAATTCATTGACGTTTCCCGTCGTTTCTTGATATTCCGCTGTTTGAAGTGTAAGGCGCGACGTTTCTATTTGTTGTTGTTTTATATTCATGACCGCCTGCTTAGCAGTTTGACCCATTTCGATCAATGATTTCATCTTTAGTAAGATATTTAATTCATTCGCGCTATAGATGCGATAACCGTTGTCTAACCTTTGTGGTTGAATGACTTGGTAGCGTTCTTCCCATTTTCGGATCACTTGTTTGGAAAGACCGGTAATATTCGACACTTGTTGAATGTTATATATTTGGTTAGATTGATTCATCTTTATCCCCTCTCATCCAGCTGCGTATGAACCGGTAATCTTTTGATAAATGAAAGCGGAAATTAAAAAAGGCGATGTTAAATTTCATTGTTGATTTTTAGCAAGTTATTCACACGGCGGCGACTCCAGCGGGAACAAGAAGCCGCAAGACCCAGACTTGAGCGTAGCGAGGGAAGCGGCTTGCGGCTTGTCCGCGGAAAGCGTCTGACTGGAGCGAAATGAATAAATATCAACAGTATCATTATACTAATGCAGCGTATAATATTCTTCAATCCATATCAGGATGTTTTTGTCTTACAAATTGTGTACGCAGGGGTTGAAAGGAAGTATAAATTTCTCTAAAATAGTGAATACAGTAAATAAAAATTGGAAAGCGAAGATAAGGAGTAGTAGTGGTTTACGGCTTGTTTTACAGAGAGTTGACGGTCGGTGCAAGTCAACCAAGCGAACCATGAACTCGCCTTGGAGCTACAAGCATGAACGGGAACCAAGTAATGCTTGTCGTGACTCTGCGTTAAGGAGCCTTAAGTGAGTGTATGTACACTAATTTGGGTGGTACCGCGGGAGAAAGATACCTCTCGTCCCATATCGGGATGAGAGGTTTTTTTATTTCCTAACTTGTGGAAGAAAGATTGTAATTTAAAGGAGGTCTTGTGATGGCGTTTCCGCACAAAGAGATTGAGAAAAAGTGGCAAAAGTATTGGGAAGAGAACAAAACATTTAAAACAGTTGACGATGATTCCAAACCGAAATTTTATGCATTAGACATGTTCCCGTATCCGTCTGGTGCGGGCTTACACGTTGGTCACCCGGAAGGATACACGGCAACGGATATTCTTTCCCGTATGAAGCGGATGCAAGGGTACAACGTATTGCATCCAATGGGGTGGGATGCGTTCGGCCTTCCAGCTGAGCAGTATGCCCTTGATACAGGAAATGATCCAGCAGAATTTACAAAGAAAAACATCGATAACTTCCGTCGTCAAATTAAATCACTCGGATTTTCTTACGACTGGGACCGAGAAATAAATACGACAGATCCTAATTACTATAAATGGACACAATGGATTTTCTTAAAGCTTTATGAAAAAGGATTAGCCTACATTGATGAAGTACCGGTCAACTGGTGTCCTGCTCTTGGAACCGTATTAGCGAACGAAGAAGTCATTGATGGAAAAAGTGAACGAGGCGGTCACCCAGTTGAGCGTCGTCCAATGAAACAGTGGATGTTAAAAATTACAGAGTATGCAGACCGTTTACTAGAAGATTTAGAAGAACTTGACTGGCCAGAAAGCATTAAAGAAATGCAACGTAACTGGATTGGCCGTTCAGAAGGGGCAGAAGTAACGTTCCAAATCGACGGTCACGACGAAACGTTTACTGTTTTTACTACTCGTCCAGATACGCTATTTGGGGCAACATACTGTGTACTTGCACCAGAGCATCCGTTAGTAAAGAAAATCACCACTCCAGAGCAACAAGTAGCGGTAGAATCTTACTTAGATCAAATTAAATCAAAAAGTGATTTAGAACGTACCGATTTAGCCAAAGAAAAAACGGGCGTCTTTACGGGTGCGTATGCAGTGAATCCAGCGAGCGGTAAAAAAATGCCGATTTGGATTGCTGATTACGTGTTAATGAGCTACGGTACAGGTGCGATTATGGCAGTTCCTGCTCATGATGAGCGCGACCATGAGTTTGCGAAAAAGTTTGACCTGCCAATGATTGAAGTTGTGGCGGGAGGTAACATCGAAAAAGAAGCTTATACTGGTGATGGCGAACATATTAATTCTGAGTTTTTAAATGGTTTGAACAAAGAAGAAGCGATTGAAAAAATGATTCAATGGCTTGAAGAAAAAGGAATCGGTGAGAAGAAAGTTACGTATCGCCTTCGTGACTGGCTGTTTAGCCGTCAGCGCTATTGGGGAGAGCCAATTCCTATTATTCATTGGGAAGATGGAACAATGTCGACAGTTCCTGAAGAAGAACTTCCGTTAACGCTACCAAAAACAGATGAAATTAAACCTTCTGGGACAGGCGAATCACCATTAGCGAATATTGACGAGTGGGTGAACGTAGTCGACCCGAAAACCGGTAAGAAAGGTCGTCGGGAAACAAATACGATGCCACAATGGGCAGGTAGTTGCTGGTACTACTTACGTTATATTGATCCGCATAACGACCAAGCATTAGCAGATCCAGAAAAATTAAAGAAATGGCTACCTGTTGATATTTACATCGGTGGCGCTGAACATGCGGTACTGCACTTACTATACGCTCGTTTCTGGCACAAAGTATTGTACGACCTCGGTGTGGTTCCGACAAAAGAACCGTTCCAAAAGCTATTTAACCAAGGAATGATTCTTGGGGAAAACAACGAAAAAATGAGTAAATCAAAAGGGAACGTTGTAAACCCAGATGAAATTGTAGAAAGCCATGGTGCAGATACGCTTCGCCTTTACGAAATGTTTATGGGTCCTCTAGAAGCGTCCGTAGCATGGTCTACAAAAGGACTTGACGGTGCTCGTCGTTTCCTTGACCGTGTATGGCGCCTCATTGTGAATGAAGATGGTTCACTATCTGAAAAAGTGGTTGATGGCGACAACAAAGCATTAGATAAAGTGTATCATCAAACAGTGAAAAAGGTATCGGAGGACTTCGAAAACCTTCGCTTCAACACAGCGATTTCCCAAATGATGGTATTCATTAACGAAGCCTATAAAGCAGACACGCTTCCAAAAGCATATGTGGAAGGATTTGTGAAATTACTATCACCAATTTGTCCACATATTGCCGAAGAGCTTTGGGAAAAACTTGGTCATAACGACACGATTACGTATGAACCATGGCCAACGTACGACGAGTCTAAACTTGTCGATAACGAAGTAGAAATCGTCCTACAAGTAAACGGAAAGGTTCGTTCGAAAATGATGGTGTCTCGCGATGCGACTCGCGAACAACTAGAAGAGCTTGCCCTTCAAGATGAAAAAATTAAAGAACTTATCGAAGGAAAAACGGTACGCAAAGTCATTGCTGTACCTGGTAAGTTAGTGAACATTGTCGCAAACTAAATGAAAGAGGGTAGGATGATGGAAGAAATCCAAATTATCACTCCGGAAGAGCTAAAAGAAAAATTAGCAGCTGGCGAAGAATTACATTTAGTAGATGTTCGTGAACATGAAGAAGTAGCGGAAGGAAAAATTCCACAAGCGAAGCACATCCCAATGGGGGAAATTCCTAATTCGTTAGACCAGTTTGACAAAGATAAAGAATATATCTTCATTTGTCGCTCTGGACGCCGTAGTGAAAACGTCTGCTATTATTTACAAGAGCTAGGCTACAAAGTCCGTAACATGGTGGGCGGCATGCTTGAATGGACAGGCGACGTGGAGTAATCGCTGGAAGGAAAGAACCGGGGACGTTTACTGGTATTATCCCCTACAGGT